>CAZAFM010000060.1:0-15659 GCA_964484395.1 uncultured Campylobacterales bacterium
TCATCTAAACTACATTCAGGAGATTTGTCTATATCTATACTCTTTATCTCATCTAGGTAGACTGGTCTTTTTATAGGTCTATCTAACTCTGGGGCTTCGTTTGAAACAGGAGCTATAGGTATATCAGCCACCTGCTCACCATGCCAAAAAAGCTCCATTCTGCCACTACTAGTAACCTCACCTATAATCTCACAGTCAAGCTCATACTTATCAAATATCTCTTTTATCCGACCCTCTTTGCCTTTAATAGCGCAGATGAGCATCCTCTCTTGAGACTCACTTAGCATAAACTCATAAGGAGTCATTCCGCCTTCTCTAGCAGGCACTCTATCTAAATCCATCCTCATACCACTTCCACTTCTTCCTGCCATCTCAAAGCTACTTGAAGTAAGTCCAGCTGCACCCATATCTTGGATACCTACTATCAAGTCCTCTTGAAACATCTCAAGACAAGCCTCAAGTAGTAGCTTCTCAGTAAAAGGATCTCCTACTTGTACAGTAGGTCTTAGGCTTTTACTATCTTCAGTGAAGCTATCACTACTCATCACAGCCCCACCAAGACCATCTCTACCAGTTTTACTTCCTACATAGATAACTGGGTTTCCAACCCCTTCACTCTTTCCATAAAATATCCCATCACTCTTAGCTACACCTACAGTCATAGCATTTACAAGGATGTTTCCTTTATAGCACTCTTCAAACGCGCACTCACCACCAACTGTTGGCACGCCCATACAGTTTCCATAATCACCTATCCCAGCAACCACACCTTTTAGCAAAAAGCGGTGTTTTCTTCCCCACTCTCCACTATCTTCTATCTCTCCAAACCTTATGGAGTTTAGATTAGCAACTGGTCTAGCACCCATAGTAAAAATATCTCTTAAAATCCCACCAACTCCGGTAGCCGCCCCTTGATATGGCTCTATGAAGCTAGGATGGTTGTGGCTCTCCATCTTAAAAACTGCAGCATATCCATCTCCTATATCTATAACCCCAGCGTTTTCTCCTGGACCTTGAATGACCCATGGAGCTTCAGTTGGGAAGCCTTTTAGATATATCTTGCTTGATTTGTAGCTACAGTGCTCACTCCACATAGCACTAAATATACCTATCTCTGTTAGATTTGGCTCTCTTTTTAGTATCTGCTTGATATGCTCATAGTCTTCTTTTGTTAGTTTGTGTGCGGATAGGATTTTCTCTATGTTTTCCATAATGGATCTGACCTTTTGGTTTTTGATTAAAATTCTACAAGATTTCAACAAAAACATTTGTTAATCCAAATTGCTCAAATTTTGAGCGAGTAAGAGTTAAATTAATTTTATTTCTGTATAATCATCGCTAAATACACTTAACAAAGGCAGGAGCAAGGTATGAAATACATCAAGTTTTTTAAAGAACTAAGAAACAAAGATGTCCCCCTAGTCGGCGGAAAAAACGCAAGTATTGGGGAGATGTTTCAAGAACTATCTAAAATGGGTATAAAAGTTCCAAATGGATTTGCAATTACTAGTGATGCATACTGGTATCTACTAGAACACGGTGATATAAAAGATAAGATAAGACTTATGTTAGATAATGTCGATGTCACAGAGATAGATGTACTAAGGGTTAGAAGTAAAGAGATTAGGGATATGATATTTGGAACTCCATTTCCAAAAGACCTTAGAGAGGAGATTCTAGAAGCTTATGCAATTTTGAGTAAAGAGTATAGTATGGATGAAGCTGATGTGGCAGTTAGAAGTTCAGCTACAGCAGAAGACCTTCCAGATGCCTCATTTGCAGGTCAGCAGGATACATATCTAAGCGTTCAAGGTCCTCAAGAGCTTATTCACTATGTAAAAAGCTGCTTTGCTTCACTTTTTACTGATAGAGCAGTTAGTTATAGAGCAAGTCGTGGATTTGATCACTTCAAAGTAGCGCTCTCTGTTGGTATCCAGAAGATGGTTAGAAGCGACAAGGCTAGCTCTGGAGTTATGTTTAGTATTGATACCGAAAGTGGATTTAAAGATGCAGCCTTCATTACTTCAAGCTGGGGTCTTGGAGAAAATGTCGTAGGTGGAACTGTAAATCCAGATGAATTCTATGTCTACAAGCCAACACTAAAAGATGGTAAAAAGCCTATCCTAAAGAGACAATTAGGATACAAAAACATAAAAATGATATACGCAGCTCCTGGAAGTGAGCACCCTACTAAGAATATTCCTACGACTGAAGAGGAATTTAACTCTTTTTCACTTACTGATGAGGAAGTATTAACTCTTGCTGAGTACGCTGTTATTATAGAGAACCACTATACAGAAGAAGCTGGAGAGTATCGCCCTATGGATATGGAGTGGGCAAAAGATGGTATAAGTGGAGAGCTTTTTATCGTTCAAGCCAGACCTGAGACAGTACAGAGCCAAAGAGGTAAGCTAGGAACCGCTAATAAACTAGAAAAATACACTATGGAAGCAATTCCTGTTGATAAACACAAAATTGTTGCAACAGGAAAAGCAGTAGGCGACAAGATAGGTGCTGGGAAGGTTAGAATTATAAATGACCTAGAACATATGAATGATCTTCAAGCAGGAGAGGTACTAGTTACTGATAACACCGACCCAGATTGGGAGCCAGCTATGAAAAAAGCAGCTGCTATTGTCACAAACAGAGGTGGTAGAACTTGCCACGCTGCTATTGTTGCAAGAGAGATAGGAGTTCCTGCCATAGTTGGAGCTGTAAATGCCACTGATACTATAGCAGATGGTGATGAAGTGACTGTATCTTGTGCTGAGGGCGAAGAGGGGCTTGTATATGAAGGAATATGGCCTTTTAATGTAGAGACCATAAATCTTGAAAACCTAGAACAACCAAAAACAAAGCTCTATATGAATGTAGGAAATCCAGAAAAGGCATTCTCTTTTGCTCAAATGCCAAACAACGGTGTAGGACTTGCAAGGATGGAGTTTATCATCAACAACTACATAAAAGCCCACCCAATAGCACTATATGATATATACAACGGAAAAAAAGATGTTCAAGACTATGATGCTATCAAAAAGCTCATAGCTGGATATGATAATGCTAAAGACTTTTTTATCAAAAAAATAGCTGAAGGCGTAGGTATGATAGCAGCAGCCTTCTATCCAGATCCAGTTATAGTAAGAACAAGTGACTTTAAGTCCAATGAGTACAAAAAAATGGTTGGTGGTGCAAAATATGAACCACATGAAGAGAACCCAATGATAGGATATAGAGGGGCTAGTAGATACTACTCCAAGCAGTACAAGCCAGCCTATGAGTGGGAGATACAAGCTCTTGCTTATGCTAGAGATGAGATGGGTCTTTCAAACATTAAAGTGATGGTTCCATTCCTAAGAACTCCTAGTGAAGGAGAAGAGGTTATAAAGATTATGGAAGCTAATGGACTAAAAAGAGGAAAAGATGGACTTGAACTATATGTAATGTGTGAGCTTCCTACAAATGTTATTCTTGCTGATGAGTATCTAAAGATGTTTGATGGCTTCTCAATTGGCTCTAATGACCTAACTCAGCTAACTCTAGGGGTTGATAGAGATGGAGAGCTTGTAAGTCATATATTTGATGAGAGGGACCCCGCTGTTATGAGGATGTTAGAGCTAGCAATAGATGCTTGTAAGCGACATGATAAATATGTTGGAATATGTGGTCAAGCTCCATCTGACTACCCTGAAATAGCAGAGTTTTTAGTAGAGAAGGGTATTAGTTCGCTTTCACTAAATCCTGATTCTATACTTGCAACTTGGAAAAGTGTTCTTGAAATAGAAAAAAGGTTGGGAAGATGATAAGATTTTTTATAGTTTCACTCTTTTTTACACTATCACTTTTTGCAAGCACACTCTCTAATGGAGACTCTTTTCCACTAGATATAAAACTTCAAGATCAGTTTGAAAAGCCCTATTCTATTGAAGGTAAAGAGATTATAGTGTTTAGTGCTGATAAAGATAGCGGGAAGTTTGCCCACAATGTAATAGATGCTTATCCTTCTGAGACTTTAGAAGAGAAAAAAATAGCATATATAAGTGATATGAGCTCAGTACCTTCACTTATCTACTCTTTTTTTATGGAGAGCAAGTTTCAAAAATATGACTACAAACTAGGTCTTATATGGGAAGAAGATGATGCTGCTAAGCTACCAAAAAAAGAGAATCAAGCTACTCTCTTCAAACTAGATGGTAAAACCATAGAGGAGATAGTCTACTTCAAAGATGAAGACTCATTAAAAGCCTATATAGATTCACACTAGTTCATCTTTTTTCATAAAAACAAACCTATACCCAAGCTTCGTTGAGGAGATAGCACTAAAAAGTGCTACTCCAACAAGGGTATAGATAATAACTAGCTGATATGAAAGTGCTACAAGTGGAGAAACTCCTGCCATTATCATCCCTGTCATAATCCCTGGTATGAAGACTAAACCTATTGCCTGAAGATTGTTTAGAGTTGGGATAAGTGAAGACTTGATAGATGATTTTACTATATCCCTCATGGACTCTTCTAGGTTTACTCCCAAAGATAGCTTGCCCTCTATCTCACCTATTTTCATCTCTGTCTCTTTTTTTAGTCTATCCATACATAGTGTATATATATTTAGTGCATTTCCAATTACAAGTCCAGTCATAGGTATAGCCTCTTGAGGTATTAATGCAATTGCCCCAGTAATAAAAAGCGTAATTAGCACAAAAAAGGATGATATTCCTATAGAAGCAAATGGAACAAAAAAGCTATATCTTGAAAGCCTAACTCTACCTCTTGCCACATAAGAAGCAAACCCAAGCATAACTACAAATATAGCCAAAACCCCGCTAAGTGTCTCAAGCGAGAAGAGATAAAGAAGCATAAAACCTAAAAGCAAAAGCTGAATAAAAGCTCTTATGGAACCTATAAAAATCTCTTTTTCTAAACCATAGTTTTTGAAATAGGAATAGATAAGTGCTATAATTACCAATCCATAAGCATATATGAAATTTAGTTCCACTATTTTTCCTAAAGAGTTTATGAAATAGTACCAAAATAATAGAAAAAGGGAGAGCTATGAAAAAAGGAATTTTTATTTCTGCAAGTTTAGCATTACTACTACTAAGTGGTTGTGGAGAGAAAGAGGAGATACAATCTGATGTGAGCAACAAAGCCTCAGAGGTAACTCAAGAAGTGGTGCAAGATGTAAAATCTGATGAGAAAAAGACAGAAACTATCGACTCTGATACTAAGAATGAATCTGCAGAAGTTACAAAAGAGGCTGTAGAGGCTTTAGAAGAGGATGATAATAGTA
Source organism: uncultured Campylobacterales bacterium (assembly GCA_964484395.1). GTDB lineage: Bacteria > Campylobacterota > Campylobacteria > Campylobacterales > CAZAFM01 > CAZAFM01. The sequence goes on from CAZAFM010000060.1 coordinate 5,288, forward strand.
CTCAGAGCATAGATGCTGATATAAAAGATAGCTCTACTCAGACAAATGAAGAGATAGTAAAAGAGGTAGAGCAAGAAAGCAAGGATATGCAAGAGGATGTAGAAAAACTTACCTCAAACCAAGAGAGTGGAAAAGAGCTCTATGAAGCTAAATGCCAAAGCTGTCATGGAGATCAAGCCCAGCTTAGGGGGCTAGGAAAAAGTGAAGTTATAGCAGGATGGGATAGTGCAAAAATAGTTAACTCACTTAAAGGCTACAAAAGTGGAGATATTAACAAATATGGACTTGGTGCCACGATGAAAACTACTCTTTCTACAATGAATGATGAGCAGATACAAAAAGTTTCAGACTATATTTCTACTCTAAAATAACCTATATCCTCTATCACTACACTTCAGAAGTTAGACTTCTGAAGTTTTGTTAGTAAACTCTCTGGTTTAGCTCACTAAATATAGGATGGTTTTTGTGGTAGTGTATCAATCCTTCTATGATGATTTTTGATATGGTTAGAAGCATTAGAGCAAATATAGAAAACCCTATAACAAAAAGAACCGCATGAAGTCCAATAGCCGGAACTAATATTCCACCTAATGATAGAATAATCGCAAGAATTATAGATGAGGATAGTGCCGCAGTAAAAATACCCGAAGGGAGTGGTGATTTAAATGGATTTCCATTTGCCCTTGTAACAAAAAGTATCAGTGGTGCAGTTATGATAAAAAATAGAAATATCATAGTTTGTACCTGTTTAGCATCATGATAGAAGTATGAGGCCGCTAAGTGCATAAGAACAAAATCCAAAAAGACCGTGACAAACCCAAGCACTGCTGATATTACAAAAAGGTTACTTATATTAGTATGTACTGGCTTTTTTTCTGCTACTGCATTATCATAGGATATAGCCATTGTTGGTAGATCATTTAGTAGGGCTAACATAATTATCATTACCGCACTCATAGGGACTTTATCTAGAAAAACTATAGATAGTGTTGTAAAGAACATTATATTGATGGTCATAGCTATTCTATATAGAACATAGGCTTGTATCTTTCTATATATCTTCCTAGCCTCATCAACTGCATCTATAATAACTGAAAGTCCTGGAAGTGTTAGGACTATATCAGCAGCGCTCCTAGCAGCATCTGTAGCACCTGAGACTGCAAAGCCTACATCAGCTTGTTTCAAGGCTGGAGCATCATTTACCCCATCACCAGTCATTGCTGTGTAGTGTCCTTTTTTCTGAAAGGCTCTTACTATATTGTACTTATGTTCTGGAAAAACCCTAGCAAAACCATCTGATTCAACTATCTCTCTATCAATGTCGTGGTGTTTGTACTTATCTGACTCTAACACTTCATCAATTGAGCGGATATTTGAGCCAATTCCAAGCTTTTTACATATCTGCTTAGCAATTGATACATCATCACCTGTTACCATCTTCACTTCTATTCCATGCTCTCTAGCTTTATCTATAGTCTCTTTTGAGTCATCTCTAGGAGGGTCTAGGAGTGAGAGGATACCTAAAAGCTCATACTCACTACTTCCTTCTTTAGTTCTAGCTACACCTAATGCTCTAAAACCATTTTGAGCTAAATACTCTACTTCATTAAGTGCTTTTTTCTTTGTAGCTTCATCTTCAGTACACATATCTATTATAACTTTTGGAGCCCCTTTAGCCACACTAAAGCTAACACCATCTTTTTGTATAGTAGCTGAAGTTCTTTTGGATACTGGGTCAAATGGAAAAAACTCAGCTTGCACATATCCACTAAGCGCATCTTTTTGTACACTCTCTAAGATTGTTTTATCTATAGCATCATTTCCTTGGCTATTTGAAGCTAGTGCGGCTAATAGGTTAATCTCATCTGCATCTTTGGCAGAGTAGAGTATGGGCTCATCTAGTGTAAGCTCATTTTTAGTCAAAGTTCCTGTCTTATCAGAACAGAGAATATCTACACCTGCTAGCTCTTCTATTGCTTGTAGTCTTGAGACTATGGCTTTTTTCTTAGATAGGGCAACTGCTCCTAGTGCCATAGTGACTGAAAGAACTGCTGGCATTGCAGCGGGTATTGAGGCTACTAGTAGAACCATCACCATCTCAATTATACTTAGTGCATTTTCATGCATATAGAGAGCTTTTGAGATAATAACAACTGATAGAAGCATTGCACCTACTATCAAAAACTTTCCAACATTTAAGACTGTCTGCTGAAAGTGGGATACATTTCCTGCTTCAGCTACTAGTGAAGCTGTTTTACCAAAAAATGTATTTTCTCCAGTAGCACTTACTAGGCACACCATAGCACCTTGTTTGACAACTGATCCTGAGTATATTTCATCATCTGTTTTTTTGCTAACAGGAAGTGACTCCCCAGTAAGTGAGGCCTGGTCTATAGATACATAGTTACCTTCAAGTGCTATAAGGTCTGCTGGAATAACATCACCATTTTCTATACTAACTATATCACCTGGGACTAAAGTAGTAGCATCTACATCACTCCATACACCATCTCTTTTGGCTCTAGCCTTTAGAGCCATAGAGGCCTTCAAAGCATCAAGAGCGCTTTGTGCCTTACCTTTTTGGATAAACTCTATGAAGCTGTTTACTATCAATAGTGTCATTATGATAAAAAAATCACTCCAATGTCCTATAATAAGTGAAAGAAGTGCAGCAACCTCTATCATCCAAGGAATGGGTCCCCAGAAGGTTTTTAAAAGAGCTCGTAGCCTGCTCTCACTTTTTGTCTCTATGGCGTTTTTACCATATTTTTCTATCCTAGCTGAAGCTTCAGCGCTACTTAGTCCTTCTATTGAGCTATCTAGCTCTTTTAGCTTCACTTCTTTGCTTACTGGTTCTCTATCTGCCATAATCATCCTCCCTTGGATTTGTCACTATAGTATCAACTATACTACACTAAAATTACACTCCTCTTTTTAGTGAAAAAAACAGATGTGCCACTGCTAAAAGCTGAGGTACTGCAGCAAAAAGATTTATGATAGGAATATATCCTATAAGATATGTGACAAAGCTTACTATGTTGATTTTGTTTCTATGAAGATACAAAAACTCTTTATATTCACTCTTATTTAACATAGTACTCCCAACATCAAAAACAATGTTTTTCTTATAAAACCAAAAAAATATCAAAATAGGCACCAAAAATCCAACTACTGGAATAAAGTATAAAGGAATAGCTAAAAGAAGCAGAAACAAAAAAAGTCCAAGTGTTTTTACAAAATAAACACTAACATCTACTAAAGAGCCAAATCCTTCTACCTCTATATCACTGTAATACTTTTTGTGTAGATAAGATATAACAAATGGAGCGTAAAAGCCCGCAACTATAGCGTTTGTAGCAATAACTGCTATTAGAAAAAAAACAAATATCAAAAGATATATCAAAATAGACACTACTATCTCAATTGCCTTGAGTAAATAGCCCTGCTCATCTGCTACGAGATAGCCTTCAAGTGGAGTGTAAAAAAGCTCATACATATATCCACCAAGTGCTATAAATAGAGTTCCCCAGAGAAAAACAGATATAATAAGAGGCAAGACAGATAGAGCAAGCATCCTAAAAGTAAAAAAATCTTTTAGTGCTAAGGTCAAATATCTGTTCATAGAGTTATAACCTCTTGTGCATCATGTATGGTTTTACCCATAAGTGCAAATGATGCTTTTGTTCCAACCTTCAGTGCAGATTCAAGACCTAGATGCTCTAAAGAGTACTTACAAGTCATAATCTTCACGCCTCTAGTATTTGCCTTTTGAAGCTCCTCTATCAGATCTATATACTCCATCCTTACACTCATATTTGCAGCCTCATTTACAAACACAAAACACTCATTATCATTTGAGCTTTTTGCTATTTCAAGCAGAAGGTTTTTGAGGATTCTCTTTCCTATCTCACCATCTCCACTTTGATTATCTCTTATCAAAAATACTTTTTTATAACTCATACTATCTCCCACTTTTTTGAAACTAGCTCTTTTTGACCTTCAAGTACTCTACCTTCAAGCACATCACCAAGTGCCACAGCACCAACCCCACTAGGAGTTCCACTCATAAGTATATCAAACTCCTCTATCTCAAAATACTTATAAACCTCATCAATACAGCTAAATGGGTCAAAAATCATCTCCTTAACTCCACCTTTTTGAACTAATCTATCATTTTTATATAGTTCAAGTTCAAGTTCCTCAAGAGAGTAAAAGTCAACAAACTCACTAAAAACCGCACTATTCCTAAAAGCCTTTGCCTTCTCCCAAGGATGGGCGTTTTTTTTCATCCTCTCTTGCACACTAGCTGCCGTAAAGTCAATCCCAAATCCAACTGCTATAGGTCTCCTCTCTTTTAGTAAAAAAGAGAGTTCCCCTTCAAACCTCACATCTTCAAGAGGTATAAAAACTCTCTCTTCTTCACATATAGAGATATTCGGTTTCATAAAAACAACTGGCTCACTTGCTCTTTTGTTGTTTAACTCCTCAATATGCTCTACATAGTTCCTCCCTATACAAAAAACTTTAGGAGGATTAAACTCTCTACTCCTATAAACAACCCTCTTTCTCACAAAGCCTCCTTTTTTGTTTCATATAGATAAATAGAGTCAAACCTAAAGCTATAGCATAAGATATATAGTGACTCTCATACAGCCCCACAAAGTTCGCACTCTCCCTAGGTAGCATAAACAAGAAGAAGATAGGAATAAGCATAACTTGCTCAAAAATAGAACTTCTAGTAACAATATGGCGCTGGACAAAAGAAGCAAAAGCAAACAGACCTAAAGTAGCAGTAGCAAATATAATAACTATCTCCAGAGGAGAGTCTATCCATATCCAACTAGCGGGATTTGTAGGGTCACTTGAATCCACTCCTGAGATAAGCAAAAGTGTAGGGTTGAAGAAAAATATAAACGGCAACACCGCAGTTCTCATATCATAAGCAAAGCCTTGCAGTCCAGTAGTTATAGGATTTGACTTAGCAATCCCGCTTCCAGCATAAGCAGCAATCCCAACAGGAGGTGTATCATCTGCAAGAATTCCGAAGTAAAATACAAATAGATGAGCAGCAATAGCAGGAAGCAAGTAGCCATTATCTAAAGAGAGTTGCATAATAACTGGCGCAGTAAGAGATGCCATAACAATGTAGTTTGCAGTAGTAGGTAGTCCCATACCGAGTATAAGTGAGGTAATAGCCGTAAAAAGTAAGATAAGAAATATATTGTTCCCAGAGATAGTTTCAATAACTTCAATTAGCACTTGTCCAACCCCAGTTAGTGTAATAGAGCCAACAACTATCCCAGCAACAGCCGTTGCTAAGGCGATAGGAACCATACTCTTAGCGCCATTTACCATTCCAAAGAATATATCACTAAAGCCTTGGAGAACATCCTCTTTGCGAACCCTCTTTTTTTCAATCAATCTTTTAAAAGGGTGCTGAAGCACCATAAGCAACATCAAAAGCATAATAGCATTAAAAGCTGCAGATACAACAGACTCTTGTAAGACTATCAGAGTATAGAGTAGAAAAAACACAGGGATAATGTAGTGCATTCCAGTAAGAAGTGTTTTAAATCTTGGTGGAAGCTGACTTGGGTCTTCACCTCTTATCCCTAGCTTGCACGACTCTAGATGAACAATATAGAGTAGTGCAAAATATGATGCAAAAGCAGGTATAAAAGCTGCATATATTACATCCACATACCCAATACCCAAATATTCAGCCATAATAAAAGCAGCTGCCCCCATAATTGGAGGCATAAGCTGCCCATTTGTACTAGCTGCTACCTCAACAGCAGCAGCCTTCTCAGCAGGCATACCTACTTTTTTCATCAAAGGAATAGTAAATGTCCCAGTAGTTACGACATTTGCAGTTGATGAGCCTGATATCATACCAGTTAGCCCACTAGCAACTACAGAGGCTTTAGCAGGACCACCTCTATATCTTCCTAAAAATGCATAAGATAGCCTGATAAAGTACTCCCCAGCTCCCGCCCTTTCAAGCATCGCTCCAAAAAGTACAAATAGAAAAACAAAGCTAGTACTAACCCCTAAAGGTACTCCAAAAATCCCATTTGTAGTTAGATATAGCTGACCTGATAACTTCTCAATACTAGCTCCCCTATGAGCAATCATATCTGGCATATATGGTCCAAAATAATCATACGCTATAAACACAATTGCCACAATAGCAAGAGCAGGACCAATAACTCTTCTAGAAGCCTCAAGAAGAAGTATAGTTCCTACAACCGCTACTATAACATCTCGCGTAATATAAGCTCCAGGCCTATGTGCTAATCCTTGAAAATCTATAAAAAGATATAGAGCAGCTAATGTAGCAACAGCACCTATAAGAATGTCAAGATAAAAAAGAGAGATAGACCTAAAATAAGCTTTTAGTGGTGGGTATATCAAAAAAGTTAGAGCCATAGCAAACCCAAGATGAATAGATCTAGCAATTGTTGAGTTTGTAGGAGTATATGCAATATATAGCTGAAAAATAGACCAAGAAAAAGCGATAAGTGCAATAGTCCAATACTGCCAGTGTTGCTTACCAAAATCTCTCTGACCCTCTATCTCCTCAATCTTCTCTTCAGTAAACTCTACGCTTAACTCTTTTGACATAACCACTCCTTACACAAAAGGGGCAAAAGCCCCTTTGTAGATAGAAATTAATCTATTTTATCAGTCCAATCTGCTTATAGTACTTTTTAGCACCATCATGCAAAGGTGCTGCTACACCTTCTAGCATAGACTCCTTTGTGACTGATTTGTAAGCTGGGTGCATATTTTTAAACTCATCAAAGTTGTTAAAGATAGCTTTAACTATGGTCTCAACTGCCTTATCACTCACATCAGTACTAGCTACAAGAACAGCCTTAACACCGATACTCTGCGTTGGCTCATCAACACCTTTATATAGACCTGCTGGAATAGTACCTTTGGCATAGTAAGGATGTTTTTTGATAATATCATCAGCTTTCTTGCCTGCTATGTCTATAAACTTAATAGGAGTAGAGTTTGAAGCATCTGTAAAGTTAGCCGTTGGATGCCCTACCATATAGAAGTAACCATCTATTTTGTCATCTTTAAGAGCCATAGGACACTCTTGGGCTTTTAGCACACCCCATAGAGCAAGGTCATCTTTTTTGATACCGTACTCATCAAATACGATAGTTGCAGTTGCTTCATTCCCACTACCTGGATTTCCGACATTTATCTTTTTACCCTTTACATCCATAAGCTTATTTATACCTGCATCTTTTCTAACAGCTAGGGTTAAAAGCTCAGGATATATAGCCATCACACTTCTTAGCTTCTTAATAGGCTTACCTTCAAACTTTCCGGTTCCATTGTAGCCTTGATAGACAACATCACTCTGAACCATACCAAAATCAAGCTCACCTGCTTTTATGTTGTTTACATTGTAAACAGACCCACCAGTTGACTCAACACTACATCTAATACCTGTATCTTTTTTCATCTGATTAGCAAGCCTACATATAGCTCCACCTGTTGGATAGTATGTACCCGTAACACCACCAGTTCCTATAGTTACGAACTCAAGGGCAAAAGAGCTCATAAAAAGTCCACTAACACCAAGTGCAAGAAGTAACTTTTTCATCAATCCTCCTAAAAGTAAATTTAAAACAGATAAATAATACCACAAATAAGTTTTAAACTTTCAGAAATAAGATTGATATTCTTGTATTTACCCTAAAGCTAGAGATTCTTAGTCAAGTAGCAGTTTAGGTTATGTAAATATTGTAGTAAGTAGCACTTTAGGTAAAAGAGGGGTCTTAAACTATCCCTCTTAACATACCATGGTAGTATAGTGGCTCAAGTACATATACTTTCATTAACCACCATATATATCTCTGTTTTGCAGGTTCTAGGAATGGTATAGTTGGCAAAAGCTTACCATTATAACCAAACTCAGCTAGAAGCACTAGCCCATAATCTGTGAGCATAGGACAAGCTGTATATCCGTTGAATTTAGCCTGTGGAGCATTTCCTTGCATTACTGCCTTTAGATTTTCTACAACTATTGGTGCTTGCTTTCTAGCACTAGCTCCTGTTTTTCCTAATGGAATTCCCGCTACATCTCCTAGTACAAATACATTTTCATATTTCAAATGTTGCAAAGTAAACTGATCAGCCATCGCCCAGCCACCTTCAGCTGCACTACCTCTATCCCATGCTAGAGGAGAGTTTGCTACCACATCTACCGCTCTCATAGGTGGTGTGACATGCAAAAAATCATATGGCATATCCACCATCTCTTTTCTACTTTTGCTAACCATAATAGTCTCTTCTAATATCTCATCATACTCTTCTACCTCTGTAGTTACAGTATGTTCAAAAGTAGCTATTTTATTAGACTTATCTATTGCTACTAGGTTATGACTTAGATTCATATTCATATCACGATTTGTATAGATTCTCTTTAGCTCTGCATCAAAAGATGGGATAGAAAACATACTTCCACCAGCTGGACAAAATGTGATATTTGCCTTACCTCTAGTTCCATGTCGTCTAAGGTACGCATCACTCATCATATTTATCTTCTTAGGAGCACCACCGCATTTTATAGGGGTGGCAGGATGTGTAAATATCATATCTCCACCACTACCTTCAGAGAACGCCTCAAGCCCTTTGTAGCACTCAAGTGAACCTTCTAAATCAAATACAGAGTGAATTCCATCTTTTCCTATATCAGAGTGGCTTAAACCATCTATCTTCTCCCATTCATATTTCATACCAGGAGTTAGGATAAGATAGTCATAAGTAAGCACCTGACCATCAGCAACTATAGCTTGGTTACTATCTGGATTAAGCTCTACTACTATATCTTTTATCCACTTTACGCCATTTGGTATATAGTCTTTCTGTTTTGCCCAAGTGATATGGTCATAACTATATACACCGCACCCTACAAGTGTCTGACCTGGCTGATATACATGCAGGTCATTTGGGTCAACTATAGTAATACTAGCCCCATCAAGTTCACGGTTTAGCCTTGCGGCCATATCTATCCCTGCACTTCCTCCACCAACTATGAGTATATTAGCATTTGTACTAAGTGCTTTAGCTTCAGTTGCAGCACTAGCACTTGAGGCGCTTAGTGTCGCACCACCACTCATCAGCCCTAGTAACTTCATTGCATCTCTTCTTGAAAGTGTGCTTAAATCCTTTTTATCCAGCATAGTAAACTCCTCTTCTGGGTCTTGAACTTATGTTAATTATATCATAAAGCTATCTTGTTGCAACTACAATCAAACTCAATCTATACTAAACCACCCTTTTATCTTATTATACACCCCATCAAAGACCCCACTATGAGGCTCTGACTCATATCCAAAAGAGCTATGGAGCTTCTCAAGTAGCTCTCTTTGTTCACTGTTTAGCTTTTTAGGACTATTTATTTTAATCTGAACTATAAGATTTCCGTAACTTCCTGTATGCACATTTTTAACACCCTCTTTACTGAACCTAAACTGCTGTTTATCTTTTGTATCTATAGGTAGCTTTAGCTCTACTTCTCCTCTTAGAGTTGGTATTTTTATCTTCTCTTCTAGGAGTATCTGGGTAAAAAACACTGGTATCTCTAGATACAAATCATCATTATGTCTAACAAAATGCTCATCATTTTCAACTTCAACTATCAAATAGAGATCACCCCTCTGACCTGATTTAGCTACATTACCTTTACCACCTACTCTTATTCTGTTTCCACTATCTACACCCTCTGGTATATCTATCTCTACGCTCTCTTTTTTGAGGTTATAGCCTTCGCCTTTACAAGTATTACACTTCTCTTTTATGATACTACCTTCACCTCCACACACATGGCAAGTCTGAGAAAATGTCATAAAACCTTGACGCATAAATATTTGACCCTGACCACCACACTCAGAACAAGTGGTTTTTGTGCCTTCTTTTGCACCAGTTCCCATACAGTCTTCACAAAAAGTTTTGTATTCAAACTCTACTTCTTTTTTGCATCCAAAAACAGCATCTTTGAAACTAAGCTTAATATCTACTCCAAGGTCTAGTGAATATCTTTCTTCTTTTCTGCGTCTTCTACTACCACCTCCGCCAAAGCCTGCTCCAAAGACAGATTCAAAAATAGAGCTTATATCATCAAATACATCTTCAAACCCTCTAGCACCAAAGCCTTCAAACCCACTACTCTCTAATCCTGCTTTACCATATCTATCATAAATAGCCCTTTTTTCACTATCACTAAGAACCTGATAGGCTTCATTTATAAGTTTGAACTTCTCTTCTGCCTCAGGATTATCTGGGTTTCTATCTGGATGATACTTCATAGCCATTTTTCTGTAGGCTTTTTTTATCTCCCCACTGTCGC
>CAZAFM010000061.1:0-15505 GCA_964484395.1 uncultured Campylobacterales bacterium
TAAAAGTTAATACTTCTCATACCCATTAGATAGTTTACTATGTTTTCTATATAAGCGTCATTTTTTCTGTCTTTTAAGTATGCTAGGTATAGTTTTCGTCTAATTTTTAGGTTTCTGACTTTGCTCTCATAGAGTATGTTGTCTTTAAGTTCATCAGTTAGGACAGCTCTTGAGATGATAGCAACTGTTGGTCTTTCTTTGTCTATCTGGCTTTTTAGGATGGTCTGCTTGACTGCTGTTGAGCTTGTTACAACACTTATAATATCAAAAGAGTTACAGTCTACTCCTATCTCTTCAAAAGTCTCATTGACAGTTCGCCTTGTATGACTTCCCCACTCTCGGCAGACCCATTTGAAGTTGAAGAGGTCATCTTTTTTTATGGTTTTTGGTAGAGGTGTTCTGCTAAAAAGCACTAGTTCATCCTCTAGCCACTCTCTATAAATGATGTTATCTCTAAAAACTGGTGATTCAATAGCTGCAAGGTCTATTTTTTTGTCAAGTAGTTTTTCTATAACATCCTGTGAGACTGCTAGCTGAACAAAAACCTCATTTTTGATGGTGTCTTTTAGCTCATTTAGTATGTGCGGTAGTACATAGTTCCCTATAGTAAATGATGCTCCTATGTTAAAGGCAATATTTTTGTCTATAATTTTTATTAGCTCTTTTTCTGCACTACCTATACATTTATCTAGTTTTTGAACTATTGCTAGTAGCTTTTCTCCCTCTTTTGTGAGCTTTATTCCATTTTTCTTTCTTTCTATAATCTTGGTATCCAGATAGTCCTCTAAAAATTTTATCTGCTGAGTTACGGCTGGTTGGGATATGCCAAGTTTTGCAGAAGCTTTTGAAAAACTCTTCTCTTTTACCACTACCAAAAATGTTTCAAGCTTCGCAAAATCTCTTATCATTATAATTCCTTAGTACAATTTTTTCTTATAGGCTTACCATAATTATAAAATAAAATTATATATATTTCAATTAATATGTTAAAAATTTAGCATTTGTTATAATAAAAGGGTATAAGTGTTTCGAATAGTTATAAATTTATAAAAAAGATTTTGGATGGATAAGATATTAAGTGGTCTAAACGAACCTCAATCTGAGGTGGTAAAACACATAGATGGAGCACTTCTAGTCATTGCAGGGGCTGGCAGTGGAAAAACAAAAACTATAACCTCAAGGCTTGCATACTTGCTCTCTTTGGGTGTTGATCCTGCTTCAACACTGACGCTTACATTTACAAACAAAGCTGCAAGTGAGATGAGAGCTAGGGCTATGGAGATGATAGATTCACCTCTATATCCTCCACTTCTTTGTACATTTCACAAGTTTGGGTTGCTTTTTTTGAAGTTTCACATTCATGAGTTGGGGCGAAAAGCAAATTTTATCATCATAGATAGTGATGATAGGAAGAGGATTTTAAAAAATATCAACAAAGACCTTCCACCAAACCTCGTCTCTTCTGAAATTTCTCGCTTCAAAAACTCTCTACTGAGTGATGAAGAGGCTCATGCTCAAGCTGATAGTAAAAATGACAAGCTTATAGCCTCCATATATCAGAACTATAATGCATATCTAGCATCAAATAATATAGTTGACTTTGATGACCTTATAGCACTTCCTTTTAAAATTTTAGATAGAGATGACGCACTCTGTGAGGAGGTGAGCAAAAAATACTCTTTTATCATGGTCGATGAGTATCAAGATACAAACACATTACAATATTGGCTCATAAAAAAGCTCTGCAAAACTCACGAAAACATCTGTGCAGTAGGTGATGATGATCAGAGTATATATGGCTGGAGAGGTGCTAATATCAATAACATTCTTGACTTTCAAAAAAACTTCAAAGATGTCAAGCTTGTAAGATTAGAGAGTAATTACCGCTCCACTGAGCCTATATTAGATGCTGCAAACCGCCTTATAAACTTCAACAAAAACCGTTTAGGAAAAACTCTTAAAAGCTTTTTAGGAGAGGGAAAAGATGTGAGGGTTTTTAGGTCAGAAGATGAGGAGGATGAAGCTTATAAAATAGCAAAAGAGATAAAGCAGATGAGTCAAAATGGTATAAATCCCTCTGAAATGGCTGTCTTGTTTCGCGTAAATGCTCTAAGTCGTGGACTAGAAGATAAGCTAAACCGCCTAAAAATACCTTACAAAATAGTAGGCTCTGTGAAGTTTTATGAAAGAGCTGAGATAAAAGATGCAATAAGCTACTTTAGACTTGTAGTAAATCCAGATGATGACTTCTCTTTTAAGAGAGTGATAAACCGCCCAAAACGAGGAGTAGGAAAGGTAACTATAGAAAAACTTGAAGGTTTTGCAACATCAAAAAGCACATCTATATGTGGTGCATATAGTGACTATCCTAGTGAAGTTAGTCAGCTTATGGGAGCTAAGCAGTTTAAAGCTATAGGTGAGTTTTTTGAGACATTATATGAGCTAAAAGAGGTACTTGAGGAATCAAGTATAAGGTTTATTGAGGTTTTTGATGAGGTATTAAATCTAAAAGAGCAGTATAGATATAGTAGGGATGAGATAGACAGAGCCTCAAACATAGATGAGATATATGCACTCTATAAAGACTTTATGATAAAAAACCCTGGTGCTAATATGGATGACTTTCTAAATGACATATCTTTACAAAGTGATCAAGATATGCTTGAGGGTGATAAAATATCTTGTATGAGTATACATGCTAGTAAGGGGCTAGAGTTTAAGCATGTTTTTGTCATTGGTCTTGAAGAGGGGATATTTCCACTAGTGCGAGAGGGAATAGATATAGAAGAAGAGAGACGCCTAGCTTATGTGGCTATTACTAGGGCTAAAGAGGATTTAATCCTAAGCTATGTGGATTCAAGACTTCATAATGGGAAGAGAAATAGTTTTCTTCCAAGTAGGTTTTTGAAAGAGTGTGGCAAGGTAGAGGGGAAGTTTGTTTATCAAGAAGATAGAGGTGGAAGTGCAGGGTTTAAAAAGGGTGATCTTGTATCTCACAAGATATTTGGTACAGGTAGGATACTAGCTGTTCAAAAAGCAGGAAAAGATAGTAAGCTAACAATAAACTTCGGTGGAAGTGAGAAGAACATATTAGCCTCTTTTGTGACTAAGCTATGAATAGACTCTTTGTAGCTAACAAGCCTATTTTTCTCTCATCAAACCGTTTTTTAACTAACATCAAAAGAGAGCTAGGTGTAAAAAAAGCTGGTTTTTCAGGTACTCTTGACCCTTTTGCAAAAGGTACTTTAGTGGTGGCTACAGGAGAGTATACTAAGCTTTTTAACTACCTAAATCTCTCACCTAAAGTCTATAGGGCTACTCTTTGGCTTGGTGCTAAAAGCAGAAGTCTTGATATTGAGATGATAGAGAGTGTTCAAAAGGTTTTTGCTTTTAGTGAGCAAAGAGTAGAGGATGTGCTTTTAGGGTTAAAGGGTGAGTTTAAGTATAGACCGCCTAGCTTTAGTGCTAAAAAAATAGGTGGAGTCAGAGCCTACAAACTGGCTAGAGATGGTGTTGATACGGAATTAAAAGAGATAACCTCAACTATATATGATATAAAACTTCTCAATTATTGCCATCCATTTCTAAGCTTTGAAGTGAGTGTACAAAAGGGTGGATATGTCCGCTCTATTGGGGAGGAGATAGCAAAAAGGCTTGGGTGTGCTGGTAGTCTTAGCTTTTTGCATCGAACAAAAGAGGGCGCTTTTGAGTATAATGGAGGTAAAAAGCTTAATCCTCTTTCATTTTTAGATTTACCAAAAAATCGCTATAATGCTGAGTATGAAAATGTACTTCTAGGAAGGAAGCTAGCCACTTGTGATTTTGAGCACAAAGAGGATGGAAGTTATCTTCTTAGTAATGATGAATATATAAGTGTTGTGAGTATAGAGGACAGTAGGGTTAAATATTTGCTAAATAGGATTTCTTTATGTTGATACTTTCAAGAAAAGAGAATGAGTCTATACATATTGGTAAAAATATAAAAATAAAAGTAGTATCTATAGAAAAAGGAAGTGTAAAGCTTGGACTTGAGGCTCCTGATGATGTGCTGATTTTGAGAGATGAATTAGCACAAGCAGTTCAAGATGAGAACATAAGAGCCTCAAATATACCTACATCTTCAGAGAAGCTAAAATCACTATTTGATAGGCTAAAAAAGGATAAATGAAGTATTTATGTCATGCAAAAGTGAATGTTTTTTTGAAAATTACAGGCAAAAGGGGAGGATTTCACAAAATCATCTCTAGGTTTTGTTTAGTTCCTAGTCTCTATGATGAGATAGAGTTTGTCCCGAGCCAAGAGGGCTTTGATATAGATGGGGAGTTTGACTGCTCACTAGAAGATAACATTATCTATAAAGCCTACAAAAACCTCCAAGAAAAAGCAGATTCAAAGATATTGGATGAGTTTTTTAAAACACACAAGATTGTTGTGAATAAAAACATACCAACAGGTGCAGGACTAGGCGGAGGAAGCTCAAATGCAGCTACTTTTTTAAATATGCTAACAAGCATAGATAGTTCACTAAAGAAGTCATGGCTTGAAGAAGTAGCAACAAGTATTGGTTCAGATGTTATGTTTTTTTTAAAAGGATACAACGCGGCAAATGTCAGTGGAGTAGGTGAGATAGTAGAGGAGTTTAAGGAGGAGCCTTTGGACTTTGAGATATTTACACCACCTATCTTTTGTCAAACTCCACTCATATACAAAAGGTTTAGGGAGAGTTATTACAAAGAAAGCAGAGATTCATATCTGCTTGAAAAAGAGAGCAGGAACATACTAAAGCATGGTAATATAGAGGAGCTAAATGATCTCTATAAGCCAGCACTATCTATCTACCCAAGACTTGGTGAATATGCAAAAGATGGTTGGTTTTTTAGTGGGAGTGGAAGTTCGTTTTTTAGGATAAAAGAGTGATAAATTTTGTAGCAGGAAACAAAAAAGCTAAGTTTGACTATGAGATACTAGAGAAGTTCCAAGCAGGACTTGTACTAACTGGTAGTGAAGTGAAGGCTCTAAGGGCAAGTAGAGCAAATCTAAAAGATAGTTATTGTAGAGTTATTAAAGGTGAAATTTTTATGCTAAATGCCCACATATCACATCTAGAGCATACAAATCCCCACTTCAAACCAGATGAAAAAAGACCTAGAAAACTTCTTTTGCACAAAAAAGAGATAGACAAAATCTCTAAAAAAGCAGCAGAAGATAGCTTAACTATAGTTCCATTAGGTATATATTTTAATGAAAGAAATCTAGCAAAAGTAACAATAGCCCTAGCAAAAGGCAAAAAACTACATGATAAAAGAGAGACTATCAAAAAAAGAGAGCAAGATAGAGAAGCAAAAGCTGCTATCAAAAAGCATATATAGTGGATATTTATAAAACATATGATGGAAGTAGTACGCTTTATAGTGCAGAGTTTCAAGAACACTACCACTCTAGGAGAGAAGGAGCGCTTAGTGAGTCACTATATAAGCATGTTTTGCCAGCTCTTAGCTATGTATCTAGCTATAAAAAAAATATAAAAGTACTTGATATCTGCTTTGGACTTGGGTATAACACATTTGCAACACTTCTTTATGCAAAAGAGCATTATCCAGAGCTTGAGCTTCAGATATACTCTCCTGAGCTTGATGCTAATCTTATAGATTTACTTGCAGGGTTTGAATATCCTTTGGAGTTTGAGCCTATAAAAGATGTGATAAAAAAGACACTTCATCATCATACATACAACAGTAGAAGTATAAATATAGACATCTATATAGGAAGAGCTGAGGAGTATGTAAAGTCACTTGAAAATGAGTCTATAGATATAGTCTATCAAGATGCTTTTAGTCCAAAGAAAAATCCAACCTTATGGAGTGAAGAGTTTTTTGCAGATATATATAAAATATCTGCACCAAAAGCTATTCTAACTACCTACTCAAGTGCAAGGGTGGTCAAAGATAATCTAAAAAAAGCAGGATTTAGTGTAGAAAAACATATAGGGGAGGGCTTCAGTAAAGAGGGGATAAAAGCCTTTAAAACTCCTTCTTAAAAAATCCCCCATGCTTTGTCTCTAAAAGCTCTATTTCGTAGTTGACTTGATTATCTATGATAATCTCTTTAAAAGACTCATTTTGACTATTTAGATAGCTTTTAGTATAGAAACCATCAAGACCTATGGAAGTAGAGTAGTTTATCCAGTCATACTGTATATCAGTATCTACAATCTCATTTGCCTCTTGCAGAGTTGGTAGTGATGAGGTTATAGAGTTTGCAACTACAAAATTTTTTCTATCAGCCCTCTGAGTTAGTGAGAATATGCTTGGAGTGTAGTTTATCTGAGAAGAGATGATGGTTTTTGGTTTTACATCATTAAAAGTTAGTTGCGACATAAACATAGCACTTTTAACTACTGATGAGTTTAGTAATACAGACCCTCTTTTAATAGTGCTAGCATTTCTTTTTATACTTCTTTTGTAGAGTTCTGCTTCCATGCTATCTAGGGCAATACCTATAATGTTGTTTGAGTCTTTTGAAGCGTAGCCATCTAACTCGCTTGAAAGAGGACTACCATCACTTATAGCTACTATATTATTATTGTTAATAGATTCTATAACTTTATCTATCTGGGCTTCATAGTCTATTCCTCCATAGATGACATTTGGTTTATGTTTTTCTACCATTTTTTTGTTCACTGAAGGTATATATATTTCTAGATTTTGAGTCTCATTTAGCTTACTGAGAGTTTTTGCACCTTTTGAAGTTAGAAGAGCGATAGTGTGTGTAAATCCCTCTTGCTTTGTTCTATTTAGTGCCTCTCTTAATGAATTTTCATCTTCATATCTTGAGTCTATAACCTTAAAACTAAAGCTTGGATTTCTGAGAAGTAGATAGGCTAAAACTGAGTGTGATACAGATACTGCATATCTGCCAACAACTTTTTTAGGAATAATGAGGGCTAATCTAAACTCATTTGAACTTGAGATGTAGAAGTCTCTAACATCTAGATTTATCATAGAAGCAAACTCTCTAAACCTGTTTCCATTCTCTATAGATGCGTACTTGGGTGAGTAGCCTGTAATAAAAGAGAAAGGCTTACCACTTTTGTAGTAGTTTTCAAGACAGCTATCATCACAAAGCTCTACACTATAGTCTATGACATATGTCTTAGGTAGTGGAATGGGTGAAAGGGTTCTAGGCTCTTGGGAAAAAAGGAGCGAAAACAAAAGTGTAAGTAGAAAAAACTGCTTCATATAAAACTCTTTACCTTTAAAAAATCTTCAAATGCCTCTTTTTTTGCAGAGGGATTTCTGAGTAGATAACTAGGGTGAAAAGTAGCTATCAACTTTCTATTAGCGTAGTTTATAATTTCTCCCCTTATTTTTGAGATAGGCATGGTGTCATTTGTCAGATACTTATAGCTAGTACTTCCTAGTGCCACGATAATCGTAGGAGATACTATTTCTATCTGCTTTAGTAGAAAGGGTAAACAGCTTTTTGCTTCCTCTTCACTTGGTTGTCTGTTTTGTGGAGGTCTGCATTTTACTATATTAGCTATAAATACCTCATCTCTTTGTAGTTTTAGGACATTGTTTATAATCTTCTCAAGCAACATTCCAGCTCGCCCTACAAAAGGTCTCCCACTTTCATCCTCACTAGCCCCCGGTCCTTCACCTATAAGCATTACTTTAGCACTCTTGTTGCCTTCGCCAAAAACTACATTTTTTCTTGTTTTAGCTAAATCACAGAGTTTGCACTGTATGGTCTGTTTTTTTAGAGAGGCCATATCCTTTGGGAGACTGTCTTGACTTTGAGTTTTGATATGCTTAAACTCATCTACATATCTACTACCTAAAAACTGATGTGTATAGAGGGCTTTTAGTCTAAGCAGGTTTTCTATCACTTCCAATCTCCTTTCCAACAAGTTGCAAAGGAGCTCTTTAGGACAGAGCCCTCGCACTCTTGGTGCTCTTGAAACCATCACGAGTTTTATTGTTATTTTGGAAATATGATGGTTTCACCTCAAAACAGCTACAAAAAACTAGTAAGAATATAACTTATTCGCTTACGCTTACTTCTACAGGGTCACTCTCCCATAGTCCATGCTTTGTGCAGTATGCCATAGCTACAAGGCTCATCTTGTTCTTATGTGGAACTATCTCAAAAGTCACACTTGAGTGAGCTGGAGCACTGCCTTGAGCACCTGCGTTATAAGTAGTCTGAGCTAATAGGGTTTCACCATCCCAAAGCTGAAGATATGAAATATAGTGGTCAAAATCATCTGGATGCTTATACTCATCACCCATTTTTATTTGAACACTAAACTTCTCACCCTTTTTTGCACTGCTTTCACAGTGTACAAATGGTGAGTGTCTATCGATGTAGTCCTTCTTCGCTTCTTTATCAATTGTACTAATGTCAACATATCTGTTAATCTTTGGCATTTTTATCTCCTTTATTGTTTTGTATAGTCATTTTATCAAAAGATAATTTATATTACTCTTGAGAATTTCCTATTGTTACAATTGGAGCTTTTTTGTGTAATTCATCTGCATGATTTAAAAACTCATTTGCACTATTCTCATCCTTGAAGCTATTAGTGCTAAAGTGATAGTTTATGTCGTGATTTAGTAGTTTTGGATTATCCTTAAAATCATTAATAAGTCTATCTATTAATGCGTTTGCACCGCTTTTTTCAGTATGGGTTGTAAAAATAACATAATCACCCTCTTTTATTTTTTCTACAACATCAGTAGGTCTGATGGCATTTGATATAATTTTTTCTATTGAAGAGGATATACTTTTTGTTTCAACTATCTGCCCTTGCTTCTCTTTTATCTCTGCTGTTACCCTTATGAGGCAAAAAGGAGCTTTGTATCTTTGTTGTCTATATATCTCTTTGCTAACCATCTCTATAATTGCATCATTAAAAAGTGTTCCTCTGTTTTTTAGCATCTCCTGCTTTTGCTCTTTTTTACTATCTTTGAATTTAAAATCATACTCAGTAATATCTACAAGGGCTACTAGGAACAACTCTTTTTTGGGGGTTAACTTATCTATTTTTAAGACAAAGTTTGAGATTCTTCCAGTTTTGTTCCTTAGGCTTACCTCTGGAAGACCAAGCTCTTTTATCTTGGAGAGCCAATTTTTCTGTTTTTTTAGTGTTAGAGAAGGAGGCTTTACAAAAGAGTTTATAAAACTATCTGTATCTCTTATTCTTTCCATACCAACAAAATCCATAAGAGGCTTGTTTGAGCTCAAAATATTTTGTCCATCAGTTATCATGATAAGATGGACTGAGGAGTTATAGACTAGTTTTAGTCTGTTGTTCTCCTTTTTTGCTTGTAGAGCGCCTAGGTACTTTTTTGCACTTTGTTCTAGAAGTTTTAAGAGTGCTTCATTTTCAAAAGGCTTATCAAGATAGAAGTCAGCTCCAGCATTTATTGCAGTCTTAAATACCTCAGCATCCGAATTACCACTTATCAAGACAACAATAGTTGAGTTCTGGAGAGCTTTTATCTTTTTGGTAATATCTACACCATTTATAGAAGGCATATAGATGTCAGTCAAAACTACATCATATCTATTTTTCATAAAGAGTCTTAGCCCATCTTTACCATTGGTTGCAGTATCTATTTCTAAAACTCTATTTTTTAGAAGTAGTCTCACAGATTCTAGGACTACTTCATCATCCTCTATAACAAGTACTCTTATTGATTTTAGAAGTGCATTTTGCATAGTATCCTACATAAAAGATTTTGGTTTAATAATGTGATGATCTAGTCCTAGCTCTTTAGGTGAAACACCAAGAGCTAGACCTATTATCTGCGCTAGATGAAATATAGGTATATCTATCTCTCTATTTACTGTTCTTGAGGACTTGTTTTGTTGCACATCAAAGTTTAAATGACACAGTGGGCAAGGGGTCACAACTGCATCTGCCATATTGTCTTTTGCAGCCAATAGTGCCCGTCCTGTAAGCTTATCAGCAGTTTTTGGAGCTTGTAAATCTACATGAAATCCACAGCAACTATTTTTATATTGATACTCAACACTATTTCCGCCAAGTGCAACTATAAGCTCATCTAATGATGTAGGTTTGTATGGACTCTCTTTGACCTCTCCATGCTTTTGAATCTCAGTAGGTCTTATATTATGACATCCATAAAAAGGTGCAATATTGAAGTCTTTTAAAGGCTTTTTAACAAGTCTTTTGATGTTTTCAAACCCATAATCATGCCTGAGTATATATAGTAGGTGTAGAACCCTTGAAGTGCCTTTGTACTCCAATCCAACTTCTGCTAACTTTTCATTAACCTGATTTTTTAGGTGCTCATCAGCATCAAGCCGAAGCTTAGTCTGCAAAAGATTTATTTGACAAGTATTACAGATGGTTACTAAATCTAGCCCTCTTTTTTCAGCATAGCAGATATTTCTTGCATTTAATACTAGTGAGAGAAAGTCATCAACATCTTGCAGGTGACTAGCACCGCAACAAGTCGCCTCTTCAAGTAGCTCAAACTCAATATCTAGCTCTTTAGCAACTGTTAGTGTTGATTTGAGAAGTTCAGGTGTACTGACTTTTGCTGTACATCCAGTATACAGGGCATATTTTTTTATTTCCATCACGCTTTCCTTTATACTTTTACAGTTCTGCTGTTTTTTATAAGAGTCTTTACTTCATCATGGTTTTTAGATTTTGGTGTGTTCCAAGGCATCTTTATCTTCTTGTGAGTTAGCATAGAGATTGCCTCTCTTATATTTTTGATAGCACCAAACCTCTCACTATATAGTACAAGTGTACCTTCATCAAGGTTTCCATGAGTTTGGATAGAGTTTAGAAACCCTACTGCATGTCTAGTAGCTACATTCATATCAGCTACTTTTTCTACAAAGCTCTGAGTGTGAAGCCTTGTTATCTTCTCTATTGGGTTTACATCTTTTGGACATGCTTGTGCACACTCATAGCACTTCACACAGTCCCAGATACCACTATCTGGAAGGTTTACATCTTTTAGTCTCTGCTTTTTATCACCATCTCTACTATCAGCTACAAATCTATATGTTTTTGCAAGCGCTGCTGGTCCTAAGAACTTTCCATTTATCTCATTTGATGGGCAAGAGTAGTAGCAAGCACCACACTGTATGCAGTAATCAGCATCATCTATCTTCTCTGCATCATCTTTTAGGACTATATTCTCTTTACTAGGATGTTCAGAAATCTCAGCTTGTAGGTATGGCTTTACATAGGCGTACTTATCCCAGAAGTCTTTTTTATCAATAATCATATCTTTTACTGCGCGTCTTTTGTCTTGCGGGTCTATGGTTAGCTCACTTCCAAAAAGCTCTACAAGGTCAAAAACCCTCTCTTTACATGCTAGAGTGGCTTTGTTGTTTACTTTTATAGCACAACTTCCGCAGATACCATGGCGACAACTTCTTCTATATGCAAAACTACCATCTTGCTCCCACTTTATCTGGTTTAGAAGGTCTAGAACTACACTATCTTCACTTGCCTCTACCTTGTATTTTTTGTAGTATGGCCAGTAGTCTGTCTCTGCATTAAACCTAAAGACGGTTAAGTCTACTATCTTTTTTTCCATCAGTATGTCCTCTCTTGGGGTTCAAACTTTCCTAGTACTACATCAGTATACTCTATATCTATATCACTATCTCTCATCTTCATAAAAGTGTGCTTTAAAAACTTATCATCATCTCTTTTTGGAAAATCATCTCTAAAGTGAGAGCCTCGGCTCTCCTCTCTTTTGATAGCACCCTCAACTATACAGGTCGAATAATCAAGCATATGTGAGAGCTCCATAGCTTCTTGTAGTTCTGTATTGAAGGTTCTAGATTTATCATTTATGTAGATTTTTTTAAATCTCTCTTTTAGTTCATTTAAGATTGCTTTTTGCTTCTCTAGACTCTCTTTGTTTCTAAAGACCCCAGCATTTGTAGTCATACTCTCTTGTAGTTCATTTCTAAGCTCAGGAACCTTTTCACTACCGTTTGAACCTAATATCGTATCAAACTCCTCTTTTGCTCTCTTAGCATCAAATGGAGTGGCTTTTTTTATCTTCAGCTGTGCAAGGTCTTTACATATCTCTTTTCCAACATGGTCACCATAAAAAAGTGCCTCAAGAAGTGAGTTAGCGCCAAGTCTGTTTGCTCCATGAACACTTACGCAAGCACACTCTCCAGCAGCGTAGAAGCCTTCTACAGTACTATCTTTAGAGGATCTAACATGTCCACCTATATCTACAGGGATACCTCCCATTGAGTAGTGAGCAGTTGGGCTTATTAGAAGTGGTTCACTAACCATATCTCTACCTAGAAATGTGATACCTAAATCTCTTAGTTCAGGCATCTTTTCTTCAATCTTCTCTTCACCTAAGTGGGTTAGGTCGATATAAACTGCATCTTTGTTCTCTCCAACACCTCTTCCTTCAAGAAGCTCTTTTGTTATAGCACGGCTTACAACATCTCTTGGGGCTAGTTCCATTTTCTCTTTTGCGTACTTTTCCATGAATCGTTCACCCTCTGAGTTATAAAGCTTTCCACCTTCTCCTCTTGCAGCTTCAGATATTAGTATTCCAGTTCCTGCAAGTCCCGTTGGGTGGAACTGTACAAACTCCATATCTTCTAGTGGAAGGTTGTTTCTAAGTACAATAGATAGTCCATCACCGGTATTTGAGTGGGCGTTTGAGTTTATCTTAAAAGCTCTTGCATATCCACCAGTTGCAAACATTACTGCTTTTGCGTTAAATATAACAAACTCACCATTTCTCAAGTTGTAAGCAACAACACCAGATACCTTCTGCCCATCATAAATGATGTCATTTACATACCACTCATCATATACTTCTACACCAGCTCTAAAAGCTTGTTCATAAATAGTTTGAAGAAGTGTAAGCCCAGTTCTATCTTTAGCATAGCATGCTCTTGGACGGCTCTGTCCTCCAAATGGTCTTTGGGCTATCTCTCCACTATCTTTTCTGCTAAATACAGCTCCCATGTGCTCAATTTTTCTTATAGTCTCAGGAGCGCTTGAACACATAAGTTCTACCGCATCTTGATCTGCTAGGTAGTCACTACCTTTTATAGTGTCAAACATATGTAAATCTATCTCATCATCACTACTCAAAGCGGCGTTTATACCACCTTGAGCAGCTCCTGAGTGGCTTCTTAGGGGGTGAAGTTTAGATATAATAGCTACACTGTAGCCCTCGTTTTTGATGTTTCTAGCAGCGGCACATCCTGCAAGACCAGCGCCAACTACTACTGCATCGTAGGTTTTGATAGGTATGCTCATCAGTTAAGACCTTTTTATAGTTTTTCATAGAAGTGAGATTATTCTAATAAAAAAAAGATTAAAAGAAAAGTATATCCCCACCATTTAGAGCACTACTTTTTTGAGTGTTACATTATTACATAGTGTAAATAGTAAATGAGAATATTCTACACACTTCCGTTTAAAATCATTCTAGAAAGTATAATAAATTTTTATATAAATATTCCTTAACCTATCTACAATCAAACTTAACACTACTTTTTACAACAATAGAGCTTTTTTGTTTAATAGGGTTCTCTAATTCTATGTTTTTATTAGTAGAGTCTACTTGAGCACTTCTAAGCATTGCTACTGGAGTGTTTTTTTGACTAGTGTTATCTAGTGAGATATTTGAGACTATACATCTTCTTTGAATAATGCCTTGTTGATACAGTTTAGCTAGTTCTTCTGCTTTTTTTAAGTTTTCTAGTTTTAGCTCTTGAAGTGTGTTATCTTGAAGTTCTTTTGAGACTACCCATTTAGTTGGAGAGATGTTTTTTTTAAACTTATCATCTAGAGGATTAATAATCTCATTCATAAAAGGCTCAAACTCATACACATCATTGAAGGTACAAGCAAAGTTCATAGAGCCCATATAGCCTTTGAACTCTCTATTTCCTTTATTATAACTATAATCAGCTCTTATGCCATACTCTCCACCTTTACATATATGAGAGAACTTTTTTGCTTTTTTTAAAACCTGCTCAAAATCCTTAACAATCTCCTCTTGATGATTAGATTTGAGATTTAGAGATATAGACTTTGTAAGACTATCAGGGTCAACATCTTTACTAGAGGTTATTGTATCTGATATAGTCATCTCTGCACTCAGTATAGATAGTGCTAGACCTAGGCTAAGAAACACTTTTTTCATAACTATCCTTCAGAGGTATTTGATATAATTCTACGCTAAAAGAGCTTAAAGGGGGTTAGTTTGAAGAGTCCTTATATAGGAAGGCAGGTTAAGCATTTTGATAAAGTGCAGACAGAAAGCTTAGTGGCAAACTTTTCAGAGTGTATGAAGTATAGATATACACTAGATATGGAGTATAGTGGGGATGATAGAGATAAGCAGATGATTATAATCCTCAAAAACCCTTCAAGCGCTGATGAAAAAATGGCTGATAAAACAATAGCTACAGCAGAATCATATATCTACAAGCACTTCTTAGATGTGAAAAAGCTAAGAATACTAAACATCTACTCCTATAGAGCAACCTACCCAAGAGATGTAGCAGAACTTATAAAAGAGGGTAGGGAGGAGTATGTTATAGGGCTTGAAAATGATGCACATATAGATGAAAGCCTTAAGCTTACAGACTATGTTTTGATAGCTTGGGGTGGGAGTAGTGGTATCAAGGCTAACTCTTATAAAAAAAGAGTAGAATCAATACTGCATAGAGTCAAAAAAAGCCAAAAGCCTACTTTTAGAAACCCACAAAAAGGAAGCGAGCTATATCCATTTCATGCGTGCTATTGGGGCTACGAGAGTAAGCCATGCAGGTTAGAATTTAGCTAGTTTAAGTAGGCGGTAGTACTCCATAATCTGATTAGAGTAGTCTATGGAGTGTTTTAGACCTCTGTGGATTAGTATTTCATGTATTATCTCTTTATTGTAGTCTCCATACTTTTTTTTAGTAGAGTTCAAAATCCTTCTTACAATACTAGGTCCTGCATTATAGGATATTAGTATGAGCTTTTGTTTTAGCTCTTTGTCTTTTATATCTGGGAGTTTAGAATCTATGTTCTCTAGGTATCTAGCAGCTGCTTCTATGCTAGCTTTTGGGTTAAGTCTGTTTACTCCTAATGACTCTGCTGTACTTAATGTTAGCATCATAATACCTCTAACTCCAGTAGGGCTTATAGCGTTATTGTTCCAGTGGGACTCTTTGTAGCTGATAGCTGCAAGTAGTTTCCAAGATATATCGCTACTTTTTGAAGCCTCTTTGAAGTACTCTACATATTTTGGAAGTCGTGTTTTGGTTTTTTTTAAAAAGCCTTCTATATCTTGGTGGCTTAGATACTCTATATTTATAGATGTTGGGTTTCCATCTTTGATTCTATCTTCACAGCCTATAAGTATAAAAAATATCAAAGATGCTACAATAAGTCTTATATACATATAAATCCTAGTTTTTCACTATATATACGCCTTAGGGAGCAAAGCTCCTTAAGGCTACGCTAACGCTG
>CAZAFM010000062.1:0-15449 GCA_964484395.1 uncultured Campylobacterales bacterium
AAAGATAATAAAGCTCTTCTTTGCGCTATTTTAGCCAATTAGGTTGATATTAGATAATAAGATAGAAAAAGAAAATATCTGATGTATGAGTTTGACATAGTACTTGATCGCTAAGATTAGAAAAAAAACGAAGAGCTTCATAGTCAAAAAAAAGATCAAAATGTACATATAGAAATTCCATATGAACCCCAAACCGGATTTGCAGGTATTATAGTAGAAGAAGAAGATGCAGAGCATTACTACATAAAAGGCTCACCTGAAGTAATACTAGATGCCTGTGATATTAGCTCAAAACAGAAAGAAGATATAATAGAAAGTATAGAAGAGTATGCTACCAAAGGGTATAGAAACATCGCTCTTGCGCATAAAAAAAGTGGTGAGGACTTCGCACTTGAGGGATTTGAGTGGATAGGCTTTGTAGCTATTATAGATCCGCTAAGAGAGGGAGTAGCCCAATCGGTGAAAAAAGCGCGGGAAGCGGGAATTGATGTCTCAATGATAACAGGTGATCATCCAAGTACAGCATTTTACATAGCAAAAGAGCTAGGAATTGCAAAAGAACAGGATGAAGTTATAAGTGGCAAAGAGCTACAACTGTGGATAGATAAGGGAGAGGATCCAAAAGAGATAAAAAATAAGCGTGTATTTGCCAGAGTGAGTCCAGAGCAGAAGAAGCGACTTGTGGACGCGTTTCAAAAGCTTGGGCATTATGTGGCAGTTACTGGGGATGGTGTAAATGATGCACCTGCTCTCAAGCACTCAAACATCGGCATCTCAATGGGTATAAGCGGTACGGATGTTGCGCGCGAGACATCAGATATTATCTTGACTGATGATCATTTTGGCTCTATAGTCAACGGTATTGAGGAAGGAAGAGTTGCTTATGACAATATACGCAAAGTTGTTTACCTACTTGTATCAACGGGATTTGCAGAGATTATACTAGTTGGTCTCTCTATGCTCTTTCTACTACCCCTACCCCTTCTTCCAGTACAGTTACTATGGCTCAATCTAGTGACAAACGGCATACAGCATATAGCTCTTGGACTTGACAAAGCAGAGCCAGGAGTGCTACAAAGGAAACCGCGAGACCCTAAAGAACCAATTTTTAATAAAGTAATGATACGGCGGATAGTTATTGGTGGGGGCTATATGGGACTTGTAGCCTTCTTACTCTTCTCTTGGCTCACAAGCATGGGAGTAGCAGAAGATGAGGCGAGAAATCTTACACTACTTTTGATGGTACTGTTTGAAAATGTACATGCTATAAACTCAAAATCAGAGCGGGTTTATCTATTTAGTATGAATCTTTTGACAAACAAGCTACTTCTAGGTGCGATAATCATAGCTCAAGGGGTGCATATATTAAGTATGCATATACCAACTATGCAGAATATTCTAGGAACCTCACCGGTACCAATCCAGCATTGGATGATGCTTTTGGTAGTAGCTCTCTCTCTTGTACTTCTAATGGAGTTTGACAAATATATAGCAAATAGGAGAAAATTTGGAAAATAGTATAGACAATCTTCATACAAAAGATAGCAAGAACCCGCCCTACACGCCCAAACAGAGCAGAATGCTCTGGCGTAATGTCTGGATAGCGATTATTTCCTCAATGGCGCTTCTTTATATCTACTCACTAATATCTTCTCAAAACCAAATCAAGGAGCTTAGTTACTCTACATTTATGGAAAAGATTGAAAAAGGAGAGATAGATAGTGTAAGTATAGATAAAGATGTGATAATCGCTAAAAAGAAGCAAAAAGAGGATGATAAAACACAGATGCCGGTGTTTTATGAAAGTGTAATACCTCCCATGGTAGGTGAAGGCTTTGTGGATAAGCTTAAAAAAGAGGGTATAGAGATAGGGGCAAAATCTCAAAAAGACTCAACATTTTTACACATTCTTATCTCAATACTACCTTGGATGCTGTTTTTGGGGCTTATAATATACTGGAGCTACAAAACCCGTGAAGAGATGATGGGTGGGGTACAAGGCGGACCATTCTCATTCATGCACTCACGCGCAAAAAAAATGAAAAAGCAGAGTAGTTCAAAGCGATATAAGGATGTAGCAGGGGCAGAGAACGCCAAAAAAGAGCTTGCTGAGATTGTGGAATTTATGAAAGATCCAACACGGTTTGAGAAAATAGGCGCCAAGGTTCCAAAAGGGGTACTTCTTGTTGGACCTCCAGGAACCGGAAAAACACTACTTGCTAAAGCCGTAGCAGGAGAAGCGGACGCGCCCTTTTTCTATGTTAGTGGTTCTGAGTTTGTGGAGATGCTTGTGGGTATAGGAGCATCAAGAGTCAGAGATATGTTCAAAAAAGCCAAGGAGCATAGCCCTTCTATTGTTTTTATAGATGAGATTGACGCCATTGGTCGTATGCGTGGTGCGGGAATTGGTGGAGGACATGATGAGAAAGAGCAGACACTCAATCAGATATTAGCTGAGATGGATGGCTTTGAATCCCATGAGCAAGTAGTAGTGCTTGCTGCTACTAATAGACCTGATATACTGGATAAGGCACTTTTAAGACCGGGAAGGTTTGATAGGAAAATAACGCTACACCTGCCCGATAAAGATGCCAGAAAAGAGATTTTTAGCGTACATTTGAAGAAAATTAAGAATGATGAGAATATAGATATAAATGAACTCTCCAAAATAACAATCGGGTTTAGTGGTGCTGATATTGAGAATATGGTAAATGAAGCTGCAATTTATGCAGCGCGTGAAAAGAGAGGGTCAGCAAATAGGGATGATATGTTGCGCGCACGCGATAGGATAGTGATGGGGCTGGAGCAGGAGCTTTCACTTGATGAGAGTGACAGGCGAAGAATAGCGACACACGAGTGCGGTCATACGCTTGCTGCTTATCTTCTTAAAAACACAGACCCTGTAGAGAAGGTGAGCATCATCCCGCGCAGTAGTGCACTTGGAGCTACAGAGCAACTACCTACAAAAGAGCGTAAAAACTTTCCTTACTCCTACCTTATAGACAAGGTCGGAGTGATGCTAGGAGGAAGAGTTGCAGAACGCGTAGTCTATGATGAACTCAGTTCAGGAGCCATGGATGATCTAAAAAGTGCTACATCACTTGTAAACAAGATGGTCTGTCAGTTCGGAATGAGCAAAGAGCTAGGACCCGTGTTTTACAACAGGGAAGAAGAGAATGTGTTTTTGGGTAAAGAGATGACACAGAGTGAGAATTTTGGTGAAGAGACTGCAAGACTACTTGATGAGGAGGTAAGAAGAGTACTCAGAGATAAAGAGGAGTCTTTAATTAAGCTCTTTGATGAGCATAGAGAGTCCATTAATAAACTTACTGATGCACTGATGGATCAAGAGACGCTCTATAAAGAGGAGATAGAAAAAATACTCAAAAAAAGTGGTGCTCTTTAAGATACTTTTAAAGAGTGAAAATCAAGTTTTTTTGAGTTTTCTTAGCCAGAACATAGGATTTGATAAAACACTATATATCGCTCTGGATTCTGTTTGGCTCTGTAGATAATTAACAACCTCTTTTCTTCCAAATATTGAAGCAAAGAGGATTGGATCTCTTAGAGGACTTCTATCAATGACCGCTCCGTTTTCCACAAGTAGTCTGCAGATTTCCAGATATCCCTTAAAAGCAACTCCCGCCAAGATAGAATGACCGTGGTCATTGCTCTCATTGACATTAGCTCCTTGTTCAATAAGCATTTTTGAGCACTCATAATGCCCATTATATGCACTAAGCATCAAGAGTGAGTTGCCCTTTGTGTCTTTGGTGTTTGGATGCAGACCTGCTTGGAGCATACTCAAGAGCGTCTCTACCTCCCCCTCTCTTGCTAGATTGAGTGCATAGAGTTGGAGCTCTATGAAACGCTCCTCCTCTCTTTGGCTTAGCTGATTAACCAAACATCAGCCCTCAAGTGCTCTTTTAACACCTGCTGCATAATCAGGATGCACCTTCTCAAAGAGTTTTATCTGTCTATCTACTATCTCTTTTGGAGTATCTCCCATGTGGCGCGCTATGTTTCCAAAAAGCTGCTCTTTTTGCTCATCGGACATCAGCTCAAAGAGTGCTCTTGGCTGGGATACATCTTCATTACCTTCTCTGTGATCATATCTAGCACCATCACCATTTACTGGAAAAGGTGGTTCTGCAAAACTACTATCTTCTAGAGGACCATCATAGCTGTTTGGTTCATAGTAAGCATCAGAAGATGCAGGCTCTGCAAAGTTCATAGCACCGTCCATATGATAAGTGTTAACCTCATTTTTAGGTCTGTTTACAGGTAACATCTCATAGTGTGTACCTATCCTATACCTATGTGCATCAGCATAAGAAAAAATCCTTGCTTGAAGCATCTTATCAGGACTCCAACTAATGCCAGGAACTACATTTGATGGACTAAATGCTACTTGCTCGATTTCTTGAAAGTAGTTTTCTGGGTTTCTGTTAAGCTCCATAGTGCCAATATCCATCACTGGATAGTCCCCATGAGGCCACACTTTTGTCAAATCAAATGGATTAAAAGAACACTCTTTTGTCTGCTGTTCAGTCATAATCTGTATTTGCACATTCCACTTTGGATATTCACCCCTTTTTATTGCCTCATAGAGATCACGCTGAGAATACTCTCTATCTTTTCCCACAACCTCTTCAGCCTCTTTGTCCGTAAAGTTCTCTATTCCTTGTTTTGTTTTAAAGTGAAACTTCACCCAAAAGCGCTCTCCTGAGCTATTGATTAGACTATATGTGTGTGAGCCATAACCGTTGATGTTTCTAAAACCTTTTGGAAGTCCTCTATCAGACATAAGTATAGTCACCTGATGCAGACTCTCAGGGGACTTGCTCCAAAAATCCCATGCAGCAGCATTGTTTCTTAGATTTGTTTTAGGATGGCGCTTTTGGGTGTGGATAAAGTCTGGGAATTTCTGAGGATCTCTAACAAAAAACACAGGGGTGTTGTTACCGACAAGATCCCAATTACCCTCCTCTGTATAAAACTTCAGAGCAAAACCGCGAACATCCCTCTCTGTATCAGCAGCTCCTCGCTCACCCGCCACAGTTGAAAACCTCGCAATCATCTCTGTCTGCGCACCCTTTTGTAGGACTTTTGCTTTTGTGTATTTTGACAAGTCCGCCGTAATAGTAAGCGTTCCGTGTGCACCACCACCTTTTGCGTGTACAACTCTCTCAGGAATCCTCTCTCTGTTCTGATGAGCCAGCTTTTCTAAAAGCTGATAATCCTGCATCAAAAGCGGTCCTCTATCTCCTGCACTCAAAGAGTTCTGGTTATCACTAATGGGATTACCAGCTGTAGTTGTCATTGTCTTTTTTGGCATAAACATCCTTTTTTTATAATATATTTATACAATTGTATTACTATATGTTTAATCCAATATTATATATAGCTCTCAAAGAGAAATTTTAACGAACTATTTGAGTATAGAGGCAAAAGGCTTCATAAAATCAGTTTTGTTTTTTTACTTTAGCTTTTAATAACTCTTTTCACCTATAAATCTTCTTTACAACAAGCCGTAAAGAAGCTCTTTAGCAGAGTTCTCTAGCTTCCCTCTCGTGCTTTGAACTACGGAATTGTTACCTTTGACTATGATTTTAGGTTCAGTGCTAGAAGCTAATAGCCTCTAGTTCTTTTTTAAATTTGCAACTGATTTTATATGGAACAATTTTTAGCTCACTATTGCTATCTATATCTACTGATTTAATCTCAATATGTTTTGTTAGATACCTGCTTTTTGGATAGATTAGATAGATTTTATTATGAAGTTTAGCTCTTAGCCTCTCTATTGCTAGCTCTATGTCCTCAGCAATTTCAACCCTTATGTTCTCTATATTCTCTCTCCATATAGGATAAATCGTTATTGGATGACCTAAACTTTTAGGGGTAAAGTTTATGAAATCATTGGATTCTTCTATAGTAGCACTAGGGTGTAGCTTTGATATTCTAGCTACTATGTATTTTGAAAATCTCTTTTTTTTCTGTAAAAGTACAATCCTTTCAACCTCTGCTTCTCTCTGCTCTAATATTTCGTATGTTGACTTTATTTCACTCAAAATAACTCCTTGTTTGACTTCTTTTTTGAAAATTGTTATCATTATACTTATTAAAACTAAAAGGTTTCTTATGTATAAAACTGAGCATCCCTGTAGAAGCATAGACTTCTACAAAAAAACATAAGGATGGAAAATGGATTGTGGAATTTTTTATGGATCAACTACTGGAAATACAGCATCTATAGCACAAGGTATGCAAAAAAGATTAGAACCAGCTATGGATGTCCATGTGTACGATGTGGCAAACCTAGATAGTGATGAAGAGCTAAAGATGCATGATTTACTAATTTTTGGTGCATCTACTTGGGGTGAAGGTGACCTACAAGATGACTGGAGTCACTACTTAGGTGTAGTTAGTGGAATAAATCTTGATGGTAAGATAGTTGCAATATTTGGACTAGGAGATCAAGAAGGATATAGTGATTGTTTTGTTGATGGTATGAAAGTTTTATATGATTTTGCAATACAGAGTGGTGCGCAAGTTATTGGGTTTTGGGACAGTGATGATTATAGTTTTGATAGCTCTGAGGCACTCATTGATGGTAAATTTGTGGGGCTAGTTATCGATGAAGATAATCAGAGTGATTTAAGTGAAAACAGACTTGATACTTGGTGCTCAAATCTAGTAGATAGCATTCATTCAAATTTAGAAGCTTAAAGAAGCAGTAGCTTTTGCAAGTGGAGTTTAATTATCATTAGGGTAATGATATAGCTCCCTTGCCTTGTAGCTACTGCTTTTTATAAATAGGCAGGACATATCAAGTGATATATCAACATAATAGAGCATATTGGGGTAAGATAGATAAAGGGGGTGATGCTTTTGGTAGTAGAATTTATAATCTTTTTTTTGGCGGCTTTTTTTGAGATATTAGGTTGTTATAGTTTTTGGATGGTTTATAGACTTGAAAAATCATATTATTGGCTGGTTATTGGGGTTGCTTCTTTGATACTTTTTGCCTATTTGCTTACAAAAATAGACTTAGAATTTGCAGGACGAGCCTATGCGATATATGGTGGTATTTATATCATCTCTTCACTTATTTGGCTTTTATTAGTAGAAAAACAACTTTTTAATAAATGGGATATAGTAGGTGCTCTTGTGGTGTTTATTGGAATTTTTATTATCTTTTATGGGAATCGAAATCTCCTATAGAGTTCAACTGCACTCTATAGAAACTAATTTATCTAATCTTTATTACATAACTAGCTTTACATAAATATGTTATCAACTACTAAAAAAATATTGGAAGTCTTGACTTTATTATTGATAACTGTTATCATTATAATATTATACTAAAGGAGTACATCTTGAAGAAGAAGAATAAGAAAAATCAAAAAGGTAAATCAAGAATCTTAAAAAGTCTAAAAAGTGGTTGTACTTGTTAAGTACATAAATCACATAAAGGAGTTTTTATGGATTCAAAAATCCTTACTATTGGATGCGAAAAAGAGTTGGATACCTTCTGGTACTATTTTGAAAAGGAGCATTGTTGTTTTGAGGGATATTTTACAAAGCCTAGATGACATAGGAGCGCCACGAGGGCTTATGAGGCATATCTCTAGAGAGTTGGTTACATTTTAAAAAAGAGTTGGTGAGCTACTAGAGTTTAAGCTAATCAGTATTAGTATAGAAAACATAGCCCAAAAACTAGAAAAACTCTCAGTTTGATTTTATACTGAATTTAGCAACCTAGCTTTAGTATCATCTAGCTTTTAGATAAAAATCTATGTCAATAAACTATAGGTCAAAAACTTCATAAAAATCAAGCCTAAACCTACAAGAGCTATCTGAATCTATATCAAGAGAGCTCACAACTTCCACTACTACCAAACTCTCCTAGCAAAATATATCTCTCATATTGTAGTTCATACACCTCTGCATAAAAAGCATTAAAAAACTATCCAATGTTTTTAGTTCGAACTAAAAACAATCAAGTCATTAAAAAAGTAATTTACATAAAATAAAAAGGCTCCAGTAGTAATGACAAATCTAATGCCTAATCTTGATAAAAAAATCTAAATTCTATCTTCTGCAACAATGGCTCTTCTAAATCTATACTCTTTAAAAAGCGAATACCCAATCCCTACAAACGCTACTACATCAAAAACTACCGTGTACCATGCACTATGGATATACGCGTAGAGAAGCCAGCAAACTACTGATACGAGCAAAATCAGCTTCATTTTTAGATTATCTTGCAGTATTGTAGCTATGGGTGTCATAATGCCTGCGAGCACAAGTAGTAGACCTGAAGGTTCTTGTAATTTATAGAGTAGATAGATAGTAAAGATGGGCAGGAAAAATTTTAGTACCATTTCGCCCTGTTTGTATCCAGTAGCACCTAAGAAAAACAAGGAGGCTATTACGATGATTTGTAATGCTCCATGAAGCCCTCCACTTATATACAAATCCGGGATAACACATAGAGTACCTAGACCTATAAATATCTTAGATTTTTTCACATTATGTGAAGACATACCCACAGCACTAAAGACAATCGCAAATACACCTGCAACAGAAGCAAAAAGCTCCATAAGATACCTTTTGTTTTTTACTATTTATTGTAGCATAAGCTTAGTTTTCAATTATGGCAATTGTGATAACTGGAACTTAAGGGGTCATCTGCCACATTACAGCTTACAAAATTTCTTGACAAAAGCTTGATTTGAGATTGCTTAAAAAAGCTTTATTAACATCAGCTATTTTTTTCTCAACTACAGAGCTATTGATTGTAAAACATTTATCATACTTTACAAATGATGCTAAGTTGAGCTTATCCGCACCAAAATCACCCTTTTTAATTTGAATAAGTGCATCTTGATTTTGATTTGAAGTTATTTGAAAACAGACTATATCTCCATAGACATTTTCATCTTTAATAACTAAAACAGGTCTTCGTTTGTATTTCTTTAAATCCGTAAAAGGAAACTTTACTAAAACGATATCGCCTATTTTATAGCTCATCCCAAGCCTTGTCTTGATTATTATCCCAAGTATGTTGCATCGAATCTATTTGAAGGTTTTTCAAATCCCTATCTTGATGCTCATTTTGCATTTTTATCTTTTCATAGCTTTTTTTTATAAATTCAATAAATCTTTTTTTATCACTATGAAACTCTTTAAAATATATCTGCTCAAGCATTTTGTCATCAATGTTTAGCTGTAGCACAAACCTCTCCTTATAAGCTAGATTAGACAATTGTAGCATAATTTTATTTTTGCTTTTATGTATTCCAAATACACTTAATTCATAAGCTCCACTATGATTTCTTCTTTAGATAAAAAACAGATGCTCTATGAGGATTTTGACTCCTATACCTATTAGGATAACTCCCCCTGTTTTTTCAGCTCTACTTTTTAAAAAGCCCTCCCCTTTTACTCCTAAATAGACTCCTAGGAAGCTAAATGCAAATGTAACTATACCTATAATTAGCATAGATATGTAGGGGTTAATACTTAGCAAGTTTAGTGTAAAGCCAGCTACTAGAGCATCAATGCTTGTAGCTATTGCTAGGAGCAATAATACTTTGTTTGTAATAGTCTCTATCTCTTCATCTTTATCTCTAGTGCCCTCATATATCATTTTTACACCAATAGCAGATAGAAGAGCAAATGCAATCCAGTGATCTATCCAAGCTATCATCTCCCCAATAGCAGTACCTACAAGATAGCCAAAAAGTGGCATCAGTGCTTGAAAAAACCCAAACAAAAAGGCTATTCTAAAAGCTAGTGATATATTAAATTGTTTTGATTTTATACCAAGCCCGATAGAGACTGCAAAAGCATCCATAGCTAAACCAAATGCCAACAAGAGAGCTTCAATCATCTAAGCTTCTTTACCAAAAGATATAGCATAAGTGTTAGAAAAAGCACGGCTCCACCTATATCTAGCCAAGATGCAGACTCAGCCTCTAGTGTAGGTAGTATATATGTAAACCACTCAGCAGGTAGCACAAAGTCAATAGCAAGTGCAAAAACAAGTGTAACACTGATAATTGAAAAGAGATAAGCAAGCAGTACACTACTACCTAATATTTTTTTAATAACTCCTACTGTTATGATATTTGTCGCAGGTGCTGCAGCTAAAAAGATAAATGCAACACCAGGAGTTACGCCAACTAAGAGCATTGATAGTGCAATAGGTATTGCAGAGAGCGAACATACATACACAGGAAGTGCAACAAGAAATACTAACATATATGCTACAAAAACATTTTCATTTAAAAACTTAACTCCATCTTCAGGGATAAACATCATAAAAAGTGTAGCAAGCACAAGCCCATAGAGCATAGGCTTAGCTATATCAGCAAAAACCTCATTTATAGAGTAATCCAGCGCTTGTATAAATCTGTTTTGAGTTTTATGACTATGGGCTGAGCAGCACTTTGAGCTACAACAACTTACTTCCTCCTCCTCTATGATTTGCTCATTATCATCTTTTACTAAACTACCTGCAAACACACCACTTATAAAGCTTGACAAAACTCTCAAAACCGCCATAGGAAGTCCAAAAGCACCATAGGTTGCAAAAATAGAATCAACCCCAGTCATAGGTGTTGTAATAAAAAAGCTAGTGATAGCCTTTTTGGAGGCTCCCTTTTTTCTTAAACTTGTAGCAAGCGGGATAACTCCACAAGAACAAAGTGGCAGAGGAATACCATAAAGCGCTCCTTTTATCGTTGCATATCTGCTTTTATATCCTAGATGCTTTTTTATAAACTCATCAGACACATACAGATGAACTACCCCAACAAAAAGCAAGCCAAAAATAACATAGAGACCTATCATAAGTGATAGATGCCAAAAATTTTGAATAAAATCGATGATAAATTGCATAGCTGGTGTCCTTTTTGAATTTTTATCTAATTGTAGTATAGAAAAGATAATCGTATACTTGACTTTATTAATGAAAATTGTTATCATTATATAAAAAAAGGAGTTACTTATGTCTGTTCTAGTTCTTGGGGGTGATGATATTACCCATATTAGAGGTGTTATAAATGCATTTGGATGTGAAGAGGTTATTCACTGGGATTGTAGGAAAAAAAGTGTTGCTCACAAAAGCATACCTGAACGAGTAGAGAGGGTTGTGATGCTCACAAGTCGTTTGAAGCATAAC
Organism: uncultured Campylobacterales bacterium; assembly: GCA_964484395.1. GTDB lineage: Bacteria > Campylobacterota > Campylobacteria > Campylobacterales > CAZAFM01 > CAZAFM01. The sequence goes on from CAZAFM010000062.1 coordinate 11,192, forward strand.
TATATGACAAAGTTTAAAAACGAAGCAAAAAAGAAAAAAGTTCCCTTTATTTGTGCGAAGTTTGATCCTAGTAGTGTTTTTTATGAGTGGGTTAAAAACTTTGGAGAGCTACCTGATTGTGATGAGTGTAACAGTTGTAGAAAATTTAATCACTAGCTTATTGACATTGATAACAAATCTCAATATAATACCGTAACAATTTTGATATTAGCTATCATTAATAAAGGATAAAGATGAATCTTCGAATGTGTAGACACGGAAAAATTGGCAAGATTAAGAGTATAAATGCAGAAGGTGTAGTACTTCAGAAGCTATATGATATGGGTTTTTTACCAGGTGTTTCTCTTGAAGTCCTTAGAGTAGCCCCTCTAAATGACCCCTTGCAAATAAAGATTCACAACTATCTTATAGGTCTAAGAGCTGATGAGGCTGAATGTATTGAATTAGAGGCAACAGAAGATATGAGGAAGGACATTAGAAATTAATGGCAAGATTTAGAGTAGCCCTATTGGGGCAGCCAAACTGTGGAAAATCAACAATTTTCAACCTCCTAAGTGGAGCTAAACAACACATTGCAAACTATCCTGGAATTACAGTTGATAAAAAAAGTGCTGAGTTTAAGCTAGATGAGCATACTATTGAGCTTATAGACCTACCGGGTACATACTCTCTTAGCTCATACTCTGATGAGGAGAGTGTTGCTACTAGTGAGCTTGTCTCAGGAAACATAGATTTAGTTATCAACATAATGGATGCTAGTAATTTTAAAAGAAACCTCTATCTTACAACCCAGCTTACAGAGGTAGGTATTCCAACAATAGTTTTTTTAAATATGATGGATGTAGCAGATGATAGAGGTATGGAGTTTGATATAGATAAACTATCTAAACTTCTAAACTGTGAAGTAGTAGCAGGAGTTGGCTATAAAAGCGAAACCAAAAACCAGCTACTAGAAAAAATAAAATTAACACTAAGCAAAAATCAAATCCCATCATTTATCAAACTTGAAGGACTAGAAGATGAACTAGAAGAGTTTAGTGACTATCTTCTTCTTAAAAGTGGAGAATTAGAGGATTTTCCACTTAGATGGCTAAGTATCAGACTACTAGAGGGAGATGCTTTAGCTAAAAAATATATCCAGAAATCAAACAATGCACAAGAGATAACAGGTGCTGCTGAAAATATTAAAAACGATATAGAGAGCAGAATAGATACAAAGCTTGATATTTTCATCTCTTCAAAAAGATATGACTTTTCAGAAAAAATAGAGGCTCTAACAGTCACAAAATACAAAGAAAAAAAGAAAAATATAACAAACATAATTGATAAAGTGGTCTTAAACCGCTTCTTAAGTCTTCCTATTATGCTTGGAATTATATTTTTACTATATGAACTATCAATCGTTCAGGGGTATGAGCTAACCAACTACACTTGGCCACTTCTTGCCTCATTTAAACAGTTTGTTGTTGATATACTACCTGCTTCTGGTTTTATAGAGGCGCCTATAGTGCGTGAGTTTGGTATATGGATGGTAAATAGTGTAAATGCCCTACTTAACTACATACCAATTTTTATTATACTTTTTACCCTTATAGCCCTACTTGAGGACTCTGGATATATGGCTAGGATGGCCTTTGTGCTTGATAGGATTTTTAGAAACTATGGACTTCATGGACAATCCACCCTGCCCTATGTACTAAGTGGTGTTTTTGTAGGTGGGTGTGCTGTTCCTGGAATAATGGCTACAAAAGGTATACCTGACCCTAGAGCAAAGATGGCTACAATACTAACAGTTCCGTTTTTAAACTGTTTAGCCAAAATTCCTTTTTTTGTACTAATTGTTTCGATATTTTTTATAGATTATAAAAGTTGGGTGATGTTTTTTATCTCTACTATCACTATTATTGTAGCTCTTATTGTTGCTAAAATACTGACTATTACAGTCTTAAGACATGAAAAGAGTATGCCCTTTATTCTTGAGATGCCAAACTACCATATGCCACGAATCAAAAATGTCTTTTTTTCAGTAAAAGATAAAATCTGGCTCTATATCAAAAAGGTTATGACTATAGTTGTAGCAGTTGCGGCTGTTCTTTTTGTACTTATCCAATTCCCGGGTGTATCAGAAGAGACAAAGCTTCAAGTATCACAAAGCTCTCAAAAAACAGTTGATACCTTTTTAAATGCCACTAAAAATAGTGCTTACTTTGAAGCCGTAAATAGTGAAGATAAGCTCACAAAACTACTAAACTTTGAGGAGAGCTATAAACAAAAAAGGATGAATATATCCTCACAAGAAGCACTTAATAAGCTAGATGCTGAGTTTAAATCAAAAAATGAAACATTTTTCAAGATTCTAAGAGATAGAAAAGATAGAGATGCCAAAATCATAAACAGAGCTTTAAAAAGAGTAATTCTATACAGAAAATCAACTCTAAAACTGCTAAATGATGAGAAGATAGACAACTCATATCTTGGAAGGATTGGTAAAAGTTTGGAGGGGGTAACGCAGTATGCTGGATTTGATTGGCGTATAAATGTAGCCTTTTTAAGCTCATTTGCAGCAAGGGAGAGCTTTGTAGCAACACTTGGTGCACTTTTTGAGGGGAGTGAGGCAGACCCTACTAAAAATCCATCATCACAAATCATAGACAGTAGCGGCTATACTCAATTAGCTGCCCTTGCTATGATTATTTTTATGGCACTAACACCACCTTGTATTGCGACACTTATTGTCATTAAAGCACAGACAAACTCATACAAGTGGATGCTTTTTGCCCTATTGTATCCTATAGTTATTGGGCTTGTAGTAGCTATGACTATCTATAGTGGTGGAAGCTACTTAGAACTAAGTGCCATGCAGGTGATGTGGGGCTTTTATGCATTTATGATAGCTATCTTACTTGCACTTGGAGTAGTAGATAGAAAAAGATCAAATCTAACAAAAAGGAGTATTTTATGAAAAAGAGTTTAGTTTCGCTTTTTTTAGCGATGGGTTTAAGCGGAAGTGCATTTGCACATACTGCACTAATGTCTTGCTTTGACAATGGTGATGGAACAGTCACTTGCGAAGGTGGCTTTAGTGATGGCAGTAGTGCTAGTGGAGTTGATTTTTATATCATAGTTGATGGAAAAAAGATGAATGAGGTCAAATTTGATGAATTTGGGGAGGTGACTTACAATAAACCCGATGGAAGTTATAGTGCGTTTTTGTATGCAGGTGAAGGGCATGAGATAGAGGTGAAAAGTTCTGATATCCTTGAGTAGGATATCACTTTTTTGACTACATAATGATAATGCTAATCAGCACAATTAGAAACAAGGAGAGAAAATGAAGAAGATTATTTCAGCAGTAGCAGCAACAGCGATTTTTACAACAGGAGCTTTCGCTCACTTTCAAGTGATGTATATCAAAGAGAGCGCAATGAGCAAACCTACAAAGCAACAGATGGAGCTTGTCTTTACGCATCCTTTTGCAGATGAGCATACAATGGATATGGGTACTCCCAATGAATTCTATGTTATCAACCCAAAGGGTCAAAAAGAGAACCTAAAAAACAAGATAAAAGAGATAAGCTTCAAAGGAAATCACAATAGTGGCAAGGGGTATGAGCTTGATTATACATTCAAAAGAATGGGGGATTATCTCTTTGTTCTAGACCCAGCTCCTTATTATGAAAAAAATGAGGATGCTTATATTCAGCAGATAACAAAGGTTGTTGCTAATGTAGCTGGAAGCCCATCAGGTTGGGATAAAGAGCTTGGATTAAAAACAGAGATAGTTCCACTTGTCAAGCCATATAGTATATGGGAAGGCGGTAGCTTCACTGGTATTGTCAAAAGTGATGGAAAGCCAGTACCTTATGCAGAGATAGAGGTAGAGCATCTAAACTATGATATAGATCAAAAAGCAAATGCGATGGGAAGTAAACCTCATATGAATGCACCTCAAGACTCATTTGTGACTATGAGTATAAAAGCAAATAAAGATGGTGAATTTACATTCTCTATCCCAAAAGCTGGATGGTGGGGATTTGCAGCTCTTGGAAGTGGGAAAGAGAGTGAGTACAAAGGCAAAGAGCTTAGTCAAGATGCAGTGATTTGGGTACAGGCTAAAGAGGTAAAATAGTGCTAGAAGTAGCCACCATGCTAGCTGTAGTGATTGCACTAGGCTACGCCTATAAGCAGAAATATATCTGCATAAAAAAATCAAGGGAGCAAAGATGAGTGCTACAAATAGCGAACTTATAAAAAGGTA
>CAZAFM010000063.1:0-15423 GCA_964484395.1 uncultured Campylobacterales bacterium
AAGCGACAACTCCGCAGAACGAAGTTCGAGGACAAACATCGGGTCAGTATGTAAAGAACGGAGAAGAGGAATTATGTGAAGGTAAATAGTTTCAATCCCCTAAAAATCGGGTCAGTATGTAAAGGCAACAATGATAAGTTAAAGTACCGTGTTTACGAGGGTTATTGTAACCACTCTATCCTTAAATAAACCTTTGAAGGTCATTTTGTAATTTTTCTATCCTCTACAAGCCCCTAAAATGCGTAAAACTTAAATAAATTTCAGAAATACTCAAACCTTTAATCTACAAAATTGAAAAATTATTATTTAGAACTTATATAAACCCCTAAAGTTCACTAAAATAAAACAAATATAAAGAAAAAGAAGTAATTAAAGCTATAATATAGGATAGAAAACTTAAAGAGAAAACTAACTCTTTTTATCTCCTTTTTTCACTATATTAAGTCTTTTTCTTTGTGGCTTTACTTTGGCTTCACCACCAAAGAGATTTGATATATTATTGGCTTTACTACTTTGTTGTTGCTTGTTGTTTGGTTTTTTATCTTGATGAGGTTTTTTTGATATGAATTCCTCTCCTGAGTGTGGCAAGAGAAACTCTCTTTCTTTTTTTGCCCCTGTAAAATCATTTTTTTCTGCTCTTCCTTTTTTGTCATAATATTTTGGTCTAGGATTTTCAAGAAGCTGATAAGCCAACTCTTGATTTGACTTCGCATTTACACTTGCCATTGCAAAAAGTTCTCTTAGTTGTGGAGAGTTTCTCCAGTTTGGTATCTTTTTTTCTATCTCATCCTGATAGGCTTTAAGATATTCATCTTGAGAAAATTTAAGATTTTTTGGAGTTAGTTTGATACTTATTTTTCCATATCCTAGAGGTTTTGCCATACCTATGTTGTGCATGTATTTTTCGCTCTGCCCATGAAAGGTGATAGCGCTAAGTAGTGCTCCAATTTCGACTTTTTTTAGATTGTGAAATCTAAGTTTTCCTTTAAATACAGAGTCACTTTGAAGTGGTTTGAAATGACTTTTTACATCGTCATTGTCATTACCACCAATTGAAGGCATGATGGTTTCATGAAGTGGGTATCTTTTCCATCCAGATATAACAGCATCACTATCCATAAGGGTTTTATATTTTACTACTTTTCCATTTTTGCCATACTGTCGGATATAGTTAGGATAGTAAGTTGGGTTTGGTGAGCCTAGTATAGCATCTATCTCTTTTTCATATCGCTCTGTAGTACATTTTAAATGAGAAAATTGCACTCTTCCTTTTAGAGCTAGCTTGTTTTTTTCAGTTCCAAAAATAGTTTCGGCAAGATCAAGTTTGTTTTTATCACTGACCTGTTTTGCAGCTTCTAAAATAGTTTTTTTGTAAGCCAACTTGAAAAGCTGAGTGAGTCCGATAGCTTCTATTTTATTCGAATCTTTATTTTTGACATAAAATATTGGAATCTTTGTGTTAGGCTGTTTTGTTCTCTCTTTCCAGTATTGCCCATCAATAGAATCTTCATTTTCAAAATAAGCTTTTTTAAAATCTTGAATGACTGATGGATCAAGATGAATTTTTTTGCCATTTGATTTAAAAACAAACTCATGTTTCTTGTTTCCAATATCGCCTGTAAAAACTAAAATTCCAGTATTGTTTTGAGTATGATCAATTTTTGCCATCTGTTTTGGAATTTGTCGTTTTCCTACTTTCATCATTTTTGTATAGGTTTTATACTTGATGTGTTGCATTCCATATTTCTCATATTTTGCTTTTGCAGTTTCTAATCTTTTGATATCTGTGAAATCTCTTTGCAAATCAGAATGAGAGATTGTAAGTATCTTTCCGCAATCTTCAAGCAAAAAACTATCGCCATTGTTAATCAAAAATCCACAACCATTTGCTGTTCCAACTAGCTCATTCCTATTTGTCATATCTCTAACACTTATAGGCTTTTTAAATCGCTCTTCATCAATGGAGATTTTAGAAAAGCTCATAATCTCTAGCACACTTCGCACCATCCCCTTAAAGCTACTTCCTGGGATATAAAACTCTTTTGCATCATTTTCATTTACAAAATGGCAAAACTCACTTGATGGCTTATCTTTATTATCACTATGGTTTCGTATAAATATAGGACTTTTTGCTGTGATAGTTATCTCTATCTCCCCACTCTCTCCATCACTAAAAGGTATATCATGACTAACTTGCTCACTCCACTCAGGATAGAAGACCTCTTTGTTTAGTGGGACGAAGTTATATGGTGCTGTTATCATTTGGCTCTCCTTGCAGTGGCTAGTAGCTCTTTGCTGTTTTTGTATTGGTATTTAAAAAACTCTCTTAGGGCTTTATAATGTTCGTTTTTCTCTATCAAAGTTTTTGAAGATTTATTTAACGATTTGGCTTCTGTGTTGTAGTCTGAGAGTAGTGTGATGTATCTCTCTCTTTGTTCACTATCTATGATGATGGGCAAAAAGCCACTTTTGAGTAGAGGGATGTTTGAGATTAGTCTACCGACCCTGCCATTTCCATCAAAAAAAGGATGTATAGCTGTAAAAGAGATATGCATATCTGTATATATATCTATGCACTGCTCAAAGCTCCCACACTCTTTTATACCCCCAAACTCATCAAACCATAGCCCCATCAAGTGTGGTATATCATCAGGGTGTGGATAGGGCTGATACTCTGCTTTTTGCTCAGTGAGCTTTACATATCTACCGTTTTCTACTACTTTATAAGCCCCTATAGGAGACTCTGTATCTACCACAAGGTTTGTCTGAACTGCTTTATGAAGCAAAAAAAGATCATCTTCTGTAAGACGACTATTGTTGAGTAGCTTATATACTATATCAATAGCTCTGGCATGACCTATCACTTCGTTATGCTCGATGATAGACTTGCCTTTGATGGTCAAGCCATACTGGATGATATAGGCGGTATCACCAAGTGAAATTGTGTTGCCCTCTATGGCGTTTGAGTTGTATGTCCAGTTTATCTTCAAAATCTCTTTTGAAGCAATGATATCGTGAGTTGTAAGCTTTTTCTCAGTCATTGTCAAACCCTGCAAACACTACTTTTTTGAGTTTTTTTACTTTCATACCTTCACATAGCTCATCTGGCTCCTCTTCCCATATCTGAGCCATTTTGACCTTTAGGCTGTTTATGCCAAAGTATGTTTTTGTATCTGTGAGTGGAGTATTTTTTGTCTCATCTACATACCAGTCACTATTTATCTGTCTGATTGCTATAGAATCTCTACCATTCCAAAAGTGTGCTTCATAGATAAAACCACTTGTTGGTTGTAGCTTTGAGGCTATTATGTCATGCTTTAAAAATATATCACAATCTCTAATTTTTGTATCAGAAAATTGGATATAGCCCTCATAGTCTTGAAGTTTTTTAATATCTTGTATTAAATTAGTTTTATTTTTGAATGTATATCTATCTTTCATAGTCTATTTCCTTGATTTGGCTCTCTATTTTTTCATAGCATTTGATAAAAAACTCTTTTGCTTTAGCACTTAAGCCACTCTCATAGTATTCCAAAACCCCCTCAATATACAGAGATATTAGCTCTTCTTGAGGTATAACTAGCATTTTATCATCACATTTGAGGGAGAGGTTGAGTATCGTTCTAGCAGTTCGCTTATTGACATCTGCAAAGTACTGTAGGTATGCTATGTTGTTGTGAAGATAGAGTGCTTTATCATAAGGGTTTTGGATAGTTTGGCTTATACTTAGCATCCTATCTAGCTCGCTTTCAAGTGTGATGCTATCACTTAGTGGCACATAGTCACTTCCTTTGATAAGCACTCCTTTTTTGCGTACACTACCTAGTTCACTATCTTCTACCAAGTCATCACCAAGTATTTGGTGGATAGTTCTTATCTTGTGTTTGTTTATAACACAGTCATCATTTAGGATAAATCTAAAAGCCTTGTTTAGATTTAGTAGCATTTTTGCATCACTATAGCTTTTACCTCCACTTGTTCTTCCATACTCTAGGAGTGTGAGGGCATCTGCTTTTGAGTAGGTGTTACCCTCTATTTTAGCACTTGTATAGACAAAATCAAAGCCAAACTTTTCTACTAGATTTTTGTTTTTTAGAAAATCTTCTAGCGAAATAGTGGCACTGATACTCTCTAGTTGCACTAGCTCATCTGAAGTGAAAATAGGCTTATAGATGAGAAAATCAGGATTATAATGCATAGCAATTTCTCTCTTTTAATATTTGAGCATTTTTTCTTAATTCTCCACAAAACACCCCATGCCCTTTGGTTGTAGCACCGCCAAGTGGCAACATCCCTGTTGTGATGTCAGTGAGTGCACACTCAAAAGCTTTTTCGTATTCTGTGTCTTTGAGTGAGCTATCTAACAATATCTCAATCTCATAGTTTTCATCATCTCTTGCTATGGTTTTTTCTTGAAACAGTGCCCCATCCATAGCACCACCTGTAAATCTATCTATAGCCACATGGTCAAAAACTTTCTCCTTGCTACTATCTTTTTTGAAGCAATCAGAGATGAGGATTTTGCCTTTTTGACCAAGCTCTGTTTTTTTATCACTTGCAATCTCTTTTTTATGTCCAAATATAGCTTTTACTGCTTCGTTATTCTCTCCTAGGTGATTGCCATGCTCTCCTGCTTTAATTTTGTCAGCAAAAATATTTTTTGCTTTGTTGTAGTAAAATGCTGTACGGTGAGCTAAAGCTCCTTTTATACTACTAGCTGGAATCAAAACTACTTCATCTACAAACTCTCCTTGTTGATTTTCCCAAACTACAATTTGCTCTTTTTTGGGAGTATTGTCTGCATCTTTATCACCAAATCCACTGCCAAACATAAAAAAATCATCAGGTTCTATTGTTAGAGTGTATTTTGTAAAATTTGATTTGTATAGATTGTCATCATCTTGTTTAAAATCTTTCCATTGAAATCTACCATCATTGAGTGATGAGGATTTATTGATATACTCCTCAAGCTCACTATCATCTTCAAGGTTTAAAGCTCTTGTTTTAATTTCAACACTTTCAAAACTTCCAAAACCTTTTGTAGTGCCACCACCTAGTCTAAAATCATCTTCTTGGATACTGTATAGGATCTTGTTCCACTCTTGATGATTTATACCATCACTCACTAGCTCAAGCTCAAAAGTAAAGCGACTGCCTTTGTAGACAACCTCTTCATCAAACTTAGCTCCTTTGTTAGCTACACCTCTGGAGTTAATCGCTGTATGCTCTCTTAGTGGAAGATTTAGATAGTTTTCTATAAAGCCATTTTCTTCAAAACCTATACCTTCAACGACCTCTCCATTTTTATTACAAAGTAGAGCATTTGATACTATTAGATTTGAGCCTTGCCCTTCATTCTCTTTATCTTTTTGAAAACCAAATATCTCATTTTCTTTATTTTCTAAAACCTTTCTAAATCTATCTCGTAAAACTCCTGTGATACTTGTCCCTAAAATCATAGGTAATCTATTTACATCCTTTTGGATTGGACTATCAGTAAAAAAATCACTATGTCCACTTGAGACCTTTAGAGGGGTTTTGCTTTGAAGTGTTATCTTGGCTAAATATCTAATTGTTTTCACTTTTCTCCCCCTTTTCTTTTTGCTTGAGATATTTTGAAACCTCTATTGCTAAAAGTTTTGTAAATCTTGCTTTTTGAGGTTGAGTACTGATAAGTGTTTCTAGTTTAGAGTAGTGCTCTTTCCATCTATCTTTTGCAACTCCATTATTTAGATAGTCATTAAGTTCCTTGATTATTTCATCATCGCTATATTGTGAAGCCAAAGTTCTTATTTGTCCCCATTGACTAGTGGTTGTTTTTTCAAATTTATCTCTATTTTCAAAAGCTATTTTCATCATATCTTTATCAAGCTCTTTTTGATTAAATCTATTTTTTAGATAGTCACTAAGCTTGGAGTTCTCTCTATCTTCTATATCTAATCCTAAAATCTCCTTTTGTCTATCTGTATCTGCAAAACTCATTTCATACAAAAACTCAGGATTGACAACGACTTCTCCAAATCCTTCGCTTAGATAGCTACCTACCCCTTCTAGGAGTGCGTTTTCATAACTATTGAGATTAAAACCACTTGAAATATTCACTGCAACCACACTCCCTTTTTCTATAATGACCCTTTCATAATCTCTTGTATCTCTGGCTACATTATAAGGTGAGTAACTTCTTGTTCGTATCTGTGATTTTTCAAAATCAATACTGCATCCATTTGGCAATTTTAAAGAAGTTTCATTAGGAGTTGCTATTGGGTTGCCATCTTTATCTATCAATGCAAGATTTGATTTTGCATAAAGCAAGATAAGATTATCTTCGATTGGTTTTTGAGTGATTTGATGATTTGAGTTGAACTCTTTTATCTCTACTTTTCCATATTGGCTATTTTTTGATTTGCCAAGTTTTTTAAATCCAACCAAACCTTTTGTCACATCTTCAATCAAACTCTCATCATCAAAACCAACATCAAAAACAAAACAAACTCCCCTTTTAATAGCTTTGTAGCCAAACATAGCCTTATCTTTGCTTCTTCTTTTTTCACTATTGTAAGATGATTTTTGAGTATAGCTATAATCAAGCTCTAGGAGCTCTCCTTTAAGATTAAAGTATCCATCTCTTACTTGTTTAAGCTGGATTCCTTGTAGTTTTAACTCCTCTCGTTTCTCTTTTGTAAGTAGATGGTGATAGTAGATGGTTGTATTTTTTTCTAGCTTCTCGCCTTTGTTTATAAAATAGCAAAATGGGAGCCTTAAAGAGGGTGTATCTTTAAACACATGAGCATCTCCAAATCGCACCTTTCCACTATGAAAAACATCAAATGCTTTTTCTTTAAAGCTATCATACCCCCCATGGCTTGCAACCATCCCTAGAAAATTACTTCCTGCTATATAATCTAATGTATCTGATGTTCCCATAGTGGTTGCACTACTACTATTTAACACTATATCACTATGAAAGAGAACTTTAAAAGTTTTTTTAACCATTTTTATACTCTCCTATCTCACATCTACCTAAGCCCCTATTGCGGTTAAGCCCAACTCGCTTTATTAGTTTTAAGGCTTTATCTAGTTTGGTTTTGTCTTGAATGTTTTCTATTTCTCCATATAGAGTTATTGGAATAGTTACCTCTATATCTCTTAGGCTTTTATTTTTAGCTAGGTGTGTTTTTGTATCAATCGCAGTTGAAGAGATTTTTTGAAACAAAAACTCTCTCTTGTTTACTATCTCTTTTTTTGTAGTCACTGGTAGTTCAAAATCTGAGAAATACTCTTTTAAATCATATTTTTTATCTATGAATTCCATAGCTTCTTTTACTAAACCTTTGAGTGTTTTTCCTGAGAAATATGGATAGCCCAACTCATCTTTCAAAACTGTACTATCATATAAATCCCCAGCACTCTCTCCGCTTCCAGCATGCCAATAATCAAAAAATTTTATATAGTAAATCACTGTTTTTCTCCCATAATTGAAGCAAGTGTAACTGCATCATGAATTGGTGTTGTTTGCTTGCCATATTTGTCTATAAAAAGCTTTTCAAGACTTAAATCTTGATGTAATCTTTTCAGTGCGTTATCTGTAGCTGTTTTTGCATTTGCATCTATCACTTGATTGATTCTTTTTAAGATAGATTCTGCATAAGTTATATCAAAATGAAGTTCACTCAGCCAGCTTCTAAGTCTGCTTTTAGGAGCGTTTTCTGTTTCCAAACATTTTACAAAATTTGAAATATCTTCTATTGAAGCACCATGTTTTTTATCTACAAAATATGGTCCAAACTGAAGAGAAATATCATCATCTATTGTTAATTCATTTTTGACAAAATCTCTATATGTAGTAAAAAATGAGTTTTGAACATTATGAAATATCAAACTAGAAGGGGCTAGTGCATCATTTATCTTTTTGCTCTCTTTTTTAGCAAAGCTACACAACTCTTCAGCTAAGTGAATTCCATAATGAAATGGATATTTTTCATTGCAATAAGCTATACCAGCACATGCAGTTAAACCATTTTCAAACTCATGGAGTGAGAAATCCTCTATTAACCATTTAAGTTTCTCTTTTGTCTTTTGCTCAAAATACTCTAAGAAGTATCCAGTAAAGTCAAGTGCAATATCAGCACTACAAATAACACTCAAATCATCTCCACCTAAAATGATTGGTCGAAACTTTTCAGGACTATCGGTTTTCTCATAAGCTAGCTTTGCTGCTTGTGTAGTAGCATCATGAAGTGAAGTAGAAAAATTAGAAAAAACATCTCCTAGTCTCTCTTGTTTTTTTTCTAGCTTTATAGCTAGATTTTGAAGGAGTTTTCCAAGTCCATTTCCATCTGCATGGATGATGGCTATTTTATTTTTTGAGTTAGATATTTTTGATAGCTCTTTTGGAAACTCTTTTGGAAACTCTTTTGTTTTATCATCTGTTATCTTTTTGGTTAATCTAGTAGGTGTTATTTTCTTTTTTGTGTAAGTGGCAAAATCTATAAAATCATCACCATCTTTTGTGTATGTACTTCTGCCGGTAGTTGGAGATAGCTTGATGATGTTTATGTTGGGATCTATTGGTATTTGCTGTTTGTTTCTAGAGACTTTTAGTTTTTCCTCTAGGGCATCAAGCTCTGCTTTGCTTAGCAACTCTTCAAAACTCACAACCGCTTGAGATATAGTGATTCCATAAGCATACTGCATCACTTTTTTAGGAAAGTTTTTTACTATCTCTTCTACATCTTCTTTGTTGTCAAAAACTATCTTAATATTTCCAGCTGCCTTTTGGATAACTTGAGAGTTTTTCTCAAACTCTTTACTAAAGGTTGTAGAAATTTCCTCGACTATTTCGCTAGCTCCGACTATCTCTTTAAGACCATTTGTTTTAAAAATAAAGTCCTGTATCCCTTGTACACTCGCTCCATATAAATATCTACCCATCTCTATCCTCCACTTTTATCCTTCCTAGTCCAAACATTGTTGATTTGCCAACCCCCACTATCTCGCCAAGTTTTAGTAGTCTGTAGCTTCTAGCATCCATTCTACTTACATCTACCTGCCCTACAAGTCCGCCAAATTGCATCTTTGTCTTTTGGCGGTTTGAGTAGCGGGTGTAGTCTACAAACTCTAGCTTGCTTTTTATATCCCCATAGCTTATCTCATATCCTAGCCCTCTGCCCATCACTCCATCAAGCTCCCTCTCTATCATAGCTATAGAGTTTAGTAGGGTTTGAAGTCTGATGGTTTTTCTGGCATATCGGTTGTCCTCTTTTATCCTAAGAGGTGTGAGTAGCTTGATAGTGACATCTTCACTGACCTTATCGCAGATAAACTCTTTTGGTTTTATATCTTCTAGGCTTGCAAACTCTTTTTCATCATAGAGGATTTTATCTTCACTGCTGATGCTTCTTATCTTGCCTTTTTGCCTCTCTGCTCCAAAGCCTTTTTGCTCTACCATCTTTTGCAAAGCGCTTAGTAGGTATGGAAGCTGAGTAGTCATATCTCCAAAAACATATAGTGAAAAGTCCAGCCTTTTTGGCTCTAGATCGTATTCAAAGCGGATGGGGCTTTTTTGGTTTTTGCTCTCATAGCATCTATAGTATGCACATGAGCTAGTAGCAAAGCAGCCTTGACACTCAAACTTTGGGTTTACGCAACTCACATCCTTTAGTGCCACACCGTATGTACCTCTAAGCATAGAGCCTATGAAGCTTGGTATCTCTCCTAGATAGTCACAACAGACATCAAGCTTGATATATCTCATCTCTTCCCCTAGTATAAACTATCAAATATTCTACAAAAACTTTTCTTAGTCAACAGATTGAGTGGTATATTACAGATATTTTTTGACAGTGAGTGTCTTTTTTGATTTGATTTTAAAGATTTAAATAATCAACTCAAGAAAAATGATATAATATTGATAGAATTACAATGGAGAACTATTATATGACTGATAGAATTATTGAGAAAAAGATACTTGAGGCTCTAAAAGGAAAGGAGATACTTTTTCTTTTAGGCTCTAGGCAAGTAGGTAAAACCACCTTAGCAAAGATGATAATGCAAAAAAGCAGTATTGCACAAAAGCTATACATAGACCTAGAAGATAGGACAAAAAGAGAGCTCTTTGAAGGTGTAGGGGTAGAGCAGATAGGGCAGATTTTGAGGCTTGAAGGGATTGATGTGTCTTTGCCATTTTTGCTTGTTTTTGATGAGGTACAAAAGCTAAATGACCCCTCAAACCTCCTAAAGCTACTACATGATCACTTCAGTAGTGGCAAAATAGTAGCAAGTGGAAGTAGCTCACTAGAGAAAAAAAGCAAGTTTAGCGACTCTCTAGCAGGGAGAAAAAAAGTCTTTCATATCAAACCGCTCTGTTTTGATGAGTTTTTGGAGTTTAGGGGAGCCACTAGGCTAAAGAGCTTCAGAGAGATGGTTAAAAACGAGAGTGATAAACTCAAGCTAAAAGCTCTAGCTACTTCTTTAGCTTCTCAGTTTGCAAGCTACCTAGAAGAGTATCTAGTATATGGAGGCTACCCAGAGGTAGCATTGATAGAGAAAAAAGAGGATAAGATAGAGAAGCTATACTCAATAGTAGATAGCTACATCCAAAAAGATATAAGAGATATAGCCAACATAGAAAACATAGATGGCTACAATGCTTTGCTGAAGTATATATCTATCAATAGTGGCTCACCTATAAATATCTCAAGTCTCTCAAAAGAGATAAAGCTATCAGTAAACACAGTCAACAAATACATCCAGATACTAAAAGATACTTTTATCATAGGGGAGCTTCTACCATATAGTAGAAACAAAAATAGTGAAATCTCTAAAAACAGAAAGCTCTACTTTCTTGATAGTGGTGCAAGAAATCTCCAAACTATGAGCTTTAACAACCTCTCTATGCGCTCTGATGTAGGAGAGCTATATGAGAGTCATGTGTTTAATGCTCTAGGTTTTGATATGGCTATTACGGATAGTTTGAGGTTTTATCGTACTCTTAACAAAGCTGAGATTGACTTTTTGCTTTTTTGTCAAAACGGTGTCTCACTCTATGAGGTGAAATCAGGAACTACAGACAAAAAGCCAAAGATATTTTTTGAGTTTGCAAAAAAGTACACAGAGCTAAACATCCACTCTATGAGTCTAATAAACAGAGATCTCTTTGAGTTTAGGGATGGAGTGTGGTTTTTGCCTATTTGGATGATATAGTTTTTATAGATTTAAAAAAGCTACATTTCCACTAAACTCATCTGTAGGTGTGTTTGAGGGCATATCAAAGCAGCTATAAAGAAGCCTTTTAGCACTATCTGCACGGATTTTGTCTTTTCTTGATAGTATGGTGTAGACTGAGAGTATATCTCTATCTAGGGAGAATTTTAAAAAAAGCCCATAAGCACTTAGCATAGGATAGTTTTTGAGTTCTTTTTGTAGTCTCTCTTTTCTCTGCCTAACAAGAGTAGGGGCTACTTTTTGATCTCTGATACTTTTTAGAAACTCCCATAAGCTACTACCACCTATATAGATGATAAAAAGAAAAATAGCAGCAAATAGCCATCTCATGAAGCTCATATTGCCATTTTGTATCTGTCCTAATGAGACTGCTATAAAAAGAAAAAGACCTATGCCACCTACTAGCACACCATAAAAGAGCTTTTCTGGCTTTATCTTCTTCACTCTAGAGTTCTGTGACGATATGGAGTTAAAAGTGTTGTTGTAGTGCCTTGATATGTTTGAGACTTGACTTAAGTCCACTAGTGCTAAATCCATCTTTGTATATATCTCTTGATAGAGAGTTTTGATGCTATTTTTGAGCCTATCATTTCTTTCTCTCTCCTCTCTATACTCTCTTGCGGCTGCTTCTTGCTCTATCTTTGTATTTATATCTGAGGCTTCAAGCCAAGTAAGTGCATCAAAAAATCCCATGCTCCCTCCTTGAAGATTTGTAGGAGCATTTTACAGGTAGTTTTTGACAGTGAGTGTCTTTTTTGGTTTTGATTTAGATAGTTTCTTCTATCCAGTTTTCTAGCATAAGGTTATTCACTCGTTTGAACTCTTTTGTGTTATTTGTCACTAGGGTGGCTCTGAGTGCTTTTGCATGAGCTGCTATAAAAAGATCATTAGATCCTATGATTTGACCTTTTTTTCTCTAGCTCAGACCTTATATCTGCATACTCAGAAGCGGAGGTTTGATTGAAGTCATAAATTGTAAAGTTATCTATAAATGAGTTTACTACTTTTGATAGTTTTTGACTCTGCTTTTTCTTTGCACCATATAGAAGTTCAGATACGACTATGCTTGAAAGTGCTATTTCATGCTTGGAGGAGACTTTTTTTAGTTTTTCTTTTATCTGTTCTGGTCTATTTCTTATGATATAGCCACAAGTGTTTGTGTCGAGCATATAGAGCTTCAAAACAGCTCTCTTTCTTGCAATGGTAGCTGATCTCTACTTTCTAGAAAATCCTCAGTATCTACACTCTCTAGCTCATCAAAACACTTATCCCATCTATCCTCTTTTTTTGGCTTTATCATAAGTGTATCACCTACTTTTTCTATGTACACTTCACTGCTATCTACTCTTAGCTCTTTTGGGATTCTTATGGCTTGACTTCTGCCATTTTGAAAAACTTTTGCCAGCATAGTCATGATAAATCCTTGTTTTAATGTATATCAACTAGTATATATCATTTTTATGTTCTTGTCAAACTTACTCTTTTATATACCCCCTAACCATCTCCATAAACTCCTCTTTTAGCTCATCTGGGCTCTCTATCTTTAGTTCCGGAAGCCATTTTTTGACTAGCATAAAAACCTCAAGCTTGTTGTTTACCTCGTACCTTACAAGTAGGCTTCCATCTTCATTCGTCTTCACTATCTGCTGGCTTCTTAGGTGCTTTTTGCGTCTAAAGTATCTAGCAGCATCTGATGAGACTGTGACAAAAACCTCAAATCTAGGGGTTTTGTATAGTGAAAAAAGAGTCTGAAAGCTCCGTAAAAAGTCCTCTGCATCCATGACTTTGTAGAAAGTCTTGCTTTTTAGCTCCACCTGTTTGACAAAAGCCACTCGCAAAAACCTAAATCCACTATTTACCTCACTCTCATCATCTATCGTAGCCACATACCAGTTTCCTTCAGCCAGAAGTAGCCTGATGGGCTTGATGTTGGCATATCGCTCTTTGACATCTCCGTTGTCATATAATACATCTATATATCTTGAGTATTTTATGGCACTTTTTAGTGAGCTAAAGACCCCTGTATCAAACATCTCTTCAAATGGATTTTCTTTTATCATGTAGATACTATCTATCTCTGTTTTTAGCTTTTTGAGGGCATTTTTGTAGGCTTCTGGGAGGCTGTCTATGAAGCTTGGGTTTACTATGTTTATCACATCATATATCTTTTCTAGCTCATCTTTGCTCTCTGCTTGTAGTGGCAAAAAGCTCTTTAGCACATCCTCTTTTAGTGATGCATAGCAACCTCTTTTTATCTTGATAACCACCCCTTCACCAAAGAACGCTGATATATCATTTAGGTATCTATCCACACTTCTGCTACTTACTCCTAGGTGCTCTGCAAACTCTTTTGTACATATCTTTTTTCCGCTACTTAGCTCTTTTATGATGGTTAGTATGTGTGATGATTTGTTTTCAGCCATAAGATGCTCCTTTGAGTAGTTATTATACCTTATTTATTGGACAATGACTGTCTTGAAGTAAATCAATTTCATTTTAAATAAGTCATCTTTTGTCATAGATTTATTATAATATGCTGCATATCAAATGTAAAGGAGAGAAATGACAGGTTTTAAAATACTGCTGACTACTATACTATCAGTTGTAGCATTTGTATTTACAGGATGTGGAACAACCACTCTTCAGACAAAAACAGACCTAACTCGCACAGTCTCGCTGACACCTAAACAGCTTGAGATAGATAGTGTTTATCTAAGAGTAACAGGAACTGAGGCAAGCATAGTAGAACCAAAAGATGACATACTCACAGCACTTCAAAGAGCAGGGATAGAGGTAGTAGATAGTATGGATAAAACTAATACAGTTATCCATCTAAACACTCTTTTTGCCAATAACCTAAAAGAGGCTCAAGACTACTCTATTGCTGGAGCTGCTGGAGCACTGGGTGGAGCAGCCATAGGGGTGAGCAATGATAGTGGTGTAGTGGGTATAGCTGCAGGTGTAGGTATAGCCTTAGCTATGGGAGTAGCACAAAATGCAATGGCAGATGAGACATATAGGTCAGTCAGTGACCTCATCATACAGCAAAAGAATAGTAGCGGTGAATGGATAGAGATTGGCAAAACAAGAGTTATAAGTGAGGCAGTAAAGATGGGCTTAGAACCATCAGAGGCAAAGCCTGCAATGGAGAGACAGATAGCTACCAAAGTAGCAGATATATTTAAAAAATAGGAGATAGTAGATGAAAAAAATAGCCCTAATAGCAAGTATAGTAGTAGCAGGAGTGCTTCTAAGTGGATGTGGAAGCAAATCAAAGCTCATCAAAGGAGCAGGTGATTTAAATGGTGAAAAAGTAGATATGTATGTAGTAGAAGGTGTAGAGAGCTGGAGAAGCCCCTCAGGTGGATACAACATCACTACAAGAAACGCCCAAATGCTACTAAATGCAGCAAAAGCCACGATACATGAAGGAAAAAGCTACTTTGCAGTCTATAAGCCAGATGCGATAAGTAATGTGGGTGGCTCTATGATAAACACACCAGAGGAGTATATAGAAGAGTGCCTACCAACAGGTGCAAACATAACAACAGTCGGAAATGCAAGATGTGGGTTTGATGGGAGAAATGTGAAAGCTAGTATGCTCATAGTGATGTTTGATGAGCAACCAGTAGAGTACACAACATACGATGCGCAGTATGTCATAGACTATATGAACCAGAATGGTTATGAAAGAGAGGATAGCTGGGATGAGTTTGTAGATAAAACAAACTAGCGAGTGCCTTATGGTGCTCTGCTATGTATGGTAAAATGGTGCAAATAATTTTAGGTGGAGGTTGTTGTTAAAGATGATTATTTCTATACTTGGTCTAGCAGGAAGAGATAAAGACAAAAATCCCACTAAAGCAAACTATCAGCCACCTAAAGATGAGCCTGATTTTATAAAAGAGGGAGAGTACCATAACTCTACAGATGTTATGATAAAAAATTTTCAAGATGAAAAGTTTATCTTTCTTGGCACTAAAGACTCTGAAAATCATCAAAATGGCTTGATTGACTTTTCAAAATGCAAGAGTAGTATCGAGTATTTTAATCCATCTGACACGAAAGCTATTTTTGACCTAATGTACAAAGTACTATCAAATATAGATGAGCCAATACTTTTTGATATAACCCATGGCTTTAGGGATACGGCTATTATGAGTGTCTTAGCTACTGTGATAAATAGATTTACTAATAAAA
>CAZAFM010000064.1:0-15192 GCA_964484395.1 uncultured Campylobacterales bacterium
CACTAAGTCTTAGTTGTGTAAAGACTCTTGATTGTAGCTCTGCAGATCTAAAAGTCTTTGTTACATAATCAACCCCACCTACTTCAAAGGCTTTTTTAATACTATCTTCACGATCACTTGCTGTAAGGAAGATAATAGGAATATCACTATATCCAAGCTCATCTCTTATAATTTCACATGTCCTAAACCCATCCATCATATGCATCAATATATCAAGAAGTATAAGGTCAATCTCATTCTCTCTAACCACCTCAATTCCCCTAGCTCCACTTGTGGCAAATGAGATATTAAGACCTGCTTCTTTTAGCACTGCAGAAGCTACTTTGATGTTCTCTTTATTATCATCAATTATTAAAATATTTTTACTATCCATCTTCACTCCTACTTAAGTGTTCTATAATTTTAGTTTGTATCCGCTCAAAATCCTCCAATACACTCTCAATACCCGCAATGTCAAATGCATCAACACTCTCTAATAGATTATTAGCATATAACTTAAGTGCATCTACATTATGTATTTCTCCCCTCTGCTTAAGAGAGTTAGCAAACTCCTCTATGATATCAAAAGAGCCAGAGGTTTTAGCTTTCTTGTATTTACTCTGTGCATCTTCTTGTATGTAACTCTTTAACTCTTGAGGCTTCTTAACTTTAGAAATATCAATATTGATTTCAAAACCTCTATCTTCACCTTTTTCACTCTCAAATACATCTGAATTTAGATGTTTTGAAAGCTCATAAAGTAGCACCTTCTCTTCAACTGGCTTTTTCAAAAAAGCATCAACCCCTAGTGCTTCAACTTCTCTTTCTTCTTCAAGAGAATTAACTGAGGCCGTTAATACGATAATAGGTATATTAGCGTATAGCTTGGTTTTTCGTATTATACGGCTTGCTTCATATCCATCCATCACAGGCATCCTAAGGTCAAGTATTACAAGGTCAGGTAGGGTTTTATCCATAATTCTTAGAGCCTCAGCTCCGTTTTCTGCTTCAAGTGTTTGGATACCATACTGCTTTAGTAGTTCAACTATAAGCTCCCTATTTGAAGGGACATCATCTACTACTAGAACATTAGCACTTGAGAAGCTATAGGTAGTTTTTGTTTGATTTCTACTTTTCCCATCAACTGCATCTCCTTGTTTTATATCTTTTAGGATAATAGTAAACACTGAGCCTTCATTAGGAGTGCTTTGAAGCTCTATCCTTCCACCCATTATCTCTACAAGCTTTTTTGAGATAGATAGCCCAAGACCAGTTCCACCATATTTTCGTGTACTCTGTGTCTCTTGTTGTTCAAAGGCTGAGAAGATTTTTTCTTGCTCATCTTTATTGATTCCTATACCAGTATCACTTATCTTTATAAAAATATCACTTTTTTTGCTGTTTTTATCCTCATCTATAAGTCCTGCTTCTACATTTATAGACCCTTCATCAGTGAATTTAACTGCATTTCCAATAAGATTAAATAGAACTTGTCTAAGTCTAGTTCCATCAAGAAGAAAAACCCTCTTAAGTCTAGGGTCAATAGCTGCTTCAAGACACAAATCCTTACTTTCAACTTTCAAAGAGAAGATTTTTAATACCTCCTCAATAACACTAGCAGGCTCTATATAGTCCTCTTTGAGGCTCATTTTTCCAACCTCTATTTTTGAGAGGTCTAATATATCGTTTATCAACATCAAAAGCGTTCTACCTCCTGAGGTAATAGACTCAAGATAGCTTTTCTGCTTTGGGGTGGTATCTGTTTTTTCTAGTAGCTCTGAAAAGCCTAAAATCGCATTTAGCGGCGTTCTTATCTCATGACTCATATTGGCTAAAAACTCCATCTTTGAGAGATTAGCCCTCTGTGCTTCATTTTTGGCGATTTTTAGTTTATCTTCATACTCTTTGTGTTCAGTAATATCAGTTATAAAGCCATTCCATAGGACATCATCATTAGAACTACCATCACAATTAGCAGTTATCTCTATCCATTTTTTATTTCCATCTTTGGTTTTTATTAGATATGTTTCTACAAAGTTACTCTTTTGACTTGACATCTTGTTAATATCAGAACTAAACTTCTCTCTACAAGACTCTTCCATTAGCTCTCCTATGGCTTTTGGACCCTCTTTAAGAAGAGTCTTTTTTTCTATTTCTAGCACTTTTACGCATCTACTAAGCCCACTACTTACAAAGGTAAATCTTAAGAAGTCCTTCTTTGTTTGTTTAAGCTGAAATATCATTGCATCTATAGAAGATGTAGTATCTTGAAGCATCTTCTTGCTTTTTGCAAGTTTTTTGTTGGTTCTTATAAGATCACTTGTAATCTTCTCTGTAAGAGCATTCATCATATGAAAGTTCTGGAAATTCTCATCCCTCCAGCCTGCATCTAGTACATCATTTACTAGTAGGTTAAGTGCTTTTTTACTTAGTATTTTGTCCTCACTCTCTGAAAGTGCTACTACAGTCATTGTGCCTACACTTAATAAATCATTACCATAAAACTCACCAAAAGTGAACATTCCCTCGCTTTTACCAAGATTACTAATAATAGAACTCTCAGTAGCAAGCCTCCCATCTAATACAGTAAAACGACTAGCACAAGAGTAGATAAACAGACTCTCAATCGGATACTCAGCTAGCTTAGTGGCGGCTTTGTATGCATTATTGTGGAGAATGTTTGAATGGATATAGCCTAACTTTACCTCATCACCCTCTTTTATATTACTAGAGACTTTAACACTATCATCATCAAGCGTATCTGTCACCATAAGTGCAGACTTTATGCCCCTCTTCTTAAGAACAAGTGGAAACCTAGATGATGTAGAGACTATATCTTCAGTAGATTTTCTACCTAGATAGCGCGCGTATAGCTGTTTTAAGGATATATTATCTATTGATTTTATGATGTTTCCATCTGCTTTAGTAATTTTGAAGCTAGGTCCTATTCTTTTATAGGCAAAACTGTAACCATTGTTTACTATCAACTCTTTTCCACTAATACAAGCGTAGGCAAAACCTCGCTCAACAATTCCATATCTACTAAAAACCAATCCAGGAGGCTCAATACTACTACCCTCAATCCCAGCCATTCCACCAGCTATAATACATCTGTTTTTGCAGATACCTATCTCTTTAGTAAGCATCTGTGCCTCATTCCAGCAGTTGTTTCCAAAGATTATTATGAGCTTTATGTCTTCTTGCGCACTTTTGTCAAGTAGCTCTTTAGTTGTCTGCTCTAGGGATGATTTGTTGTAGCTTTTTTCATATAGCTGTATCTCTCCACCTGTGAGCTTACTTTTTTCAAAAAGTGTAAAAACTATGCTTACACTCTCTTTTTTAACATCTTCATTACTGATTACGGAGGGTGTAGTAGAACCAAGAATCTGCGCATAAGGCAGAAGAGTAGAGAGTGAGTGCCACAGAAGCTCAAATGTACTTCTATCATATACAGAACTAAAGCATTGAACTAGAAGGTTCTCCTTCTTATTTAATGAATAAAAGGCGATAAACTCCTCGAGCATCTCATAGTTTTTAAATTCATGTGTATATGTCTGCAAGCTACCCCTTTTTTTGATTCAAGTATATAATTTCTAGCTTAACTTAAGGTTATTTTTATTTTTACACCACAGTATTAAGTGTTACTAACTCTTTAATCACTGATTTGACAAAGCTTCAAGAATATGTTAGTTTGTTTGAAGTTATAAGAAGTAAGCAGAAAATCTGAAAGAGGAGTTACCATAAATCTAAAAACAGTCATAGTTATACTTATTGTAGCACTTTTACTTTTTCTCATAACAAATAGTATTGGTATTAATGAACTCTCTTTTGAGCTTATTTCTTCTAATAGAGAGGCTATTGATGCTTTTATTGAGAAAAACTATATTGCTTCTTTGTTTATCTACTCTGGGATTTATATACTCCTATTAAGTATTGGAACTCCCTTTGGGGCTCTTATGAGTGTGGTGGCTGGGTTTTTCTTTGGGCTTTATGTTGGGATAATTCTTACTGTGCTAAATGCAACACTATCTGCTACTATAACCTACTTAGTAGGAAAAAAGTACATCTACACATACCTAAAAAGAAAGTACACCAAAAAGGTAGAATCCGTAGAGAGAGAGGTAGAGAATAATGGTCCATATTATGTACTAGCAGTACGGTTTAGCTCTATACTTCCGTTTTTTTGGGTTAATATTCTTTTTGGAGCCAGTGGGATAGGCTATAAGAGTTATATAATCCCTACATTCATAGGGGTTATACCCGGAACCTTTGTATATAGCAATATGGGGACCTCACTATCTACTCTAGAGTCTTTAAAGGGGTTTTTTAGCTTAGAGATTGCTCTATCATTTCTACTATTGGGGGTTTTGGCTATTTTGCCAGTAGTATATAGAAGGGTAAAAACAAGATTAACAAAGGAGAATTATGTGGCTTAAGTGGCTTCCTTGGAGATATTTTTTTTCTAAATTTGCAAGATCTCAAGGTTTTATAGACCCTATAATGCTCATAAGTAAGCTTGGCAACTTCGCTCAACCTTCAGAAGTAAGTGAGCCTATTGAGCTACTAAGAGCGGGTGTTCTTTTTCATGCTAGAGGACTTATTAACTCAAAAGTAATACAACAAAACCTTGATTGGGTGTGGCCCTACTGGGTAGAGAAGCAGTTTGACCCAAACAGTAGGAGCTTCTTGCCAAGAGCCTTTTCTATCACACATATCAACCTAACACATAGGAATTGGACTGGATTTGGGCTTCCTGGATTAGAGTACTATCCAATTACAGACCCTAAAGGTCTTATTACACCTCTTTATGATGGATGTTCTATAGATTTTATCCTAAAAGATACAAACTCATATATCTACCCTGCTATATGTGAGAGTGTAGAGCAGCGTGTAACGCAAGATGGGTTTGGAATAGATACAACTATAAAAGGAGAAGATAGTTATCTGAAGATAAAAAAAGAGGTAGTATTAAAAGATGATATACCTATCTTAGAAGTAAAACTCTCCTCTAACTCCACCTTTGGAGTATCACTTATGCCCTATAATCCTGAAGGTGTGAGCTTCATCCACTCTATAGAGCTAGATGAGCAAGCACTCAATATTGATGGTGAGCATTTTTGTAGCTTTTTGGGTGAAATTATAGAAACATATATGTCTGAATATCAAGAGGGTGATTCATCTTTCTTATCACACGGCAAGAATCTAAAAAAGATAAAGTGTGATGTAGGTATGGCAAATGCCACACTTATGTTCAACAAAGATGTAACCATATCTGTTCTACTCAAAAAAAGTGATAGCTTTTTTATGCAAAAAGCAAAAGAGATATTAAAAAAAGATGAGCACTACACCTCATGGGAAGATGCACTAAAGAATTGTACAAAAATCAAAAGTGGTGATAAAAAAATTGATTTTCTCTATCAAACAGCCATAAAAAGCTCAATACTAATGTCTCCAAATGAAGTATATCCTGGACCATACACATATAGGAGGTTTTGGTTTAGAGATGCGGCTTTTATACTAAATGCACTCATATCACTAGGTCTAAAACATAGGTGTGAAAATATCATCAATCAGTTTCCAAAAAAGCAGAGACTAGATGGATACTTCTTATCACAAGAGGGTGAGTGGGACTCAAATGGACAGGTTTTATGGATAGTGCATAGGTATTACAAAAGTTTCAATGAAACACTAGACCCAAAACTCCTAAAGTCCATAAAAAAGGGTGCTGATTGGATTATAGGTAAAAGAAACAAAAAAGACTCCTCCAAGACCTCAGGACTTATGCCAGCGGGCTTTAGTGCAGAGCACTTTGGCTCAAATGATAACTACTACTGGGATAGTATGTTTGCTAGCTCTGGGCTTATGTGTGCTTATGAGATACTAAAAGAGCATGGTGATGAAGATGCAGAGCTTTATAAAGAGCAAGCAGAAGATATAAAGCACTCTATTATCTACTCTATTGAACAAAATCTAGCTAAAAACAGAGGTGCTATCTCAGCCTCACCTCATAGAAGAATGGATAGTGGTGCTATAGGCTCACTATGTGCACTATATCCTTTAAGTCTATTTGATGATAGTGATGAGCGCATTTTAAAAACTGCTGAGTTTTTGTATGAAAATTCATTTTTTGAGGGTTGCTTCTTTCAAGATATGATACACTCAGGGATAAACGCATATCTCTCATTACATGTGGCTCAGGTGTTTTTAAAAGCTGGTAGAAGAGATAGGTTTATAGAGATAGTTGATAATGTAAAAAACCTATCCTCTCCTACAGGACAGTGGCCAGAAGCCATCCACCCTATAACAAAAGGTGGATGTATGGGAGATGGACATCATGTATGGGCAAGTGCAGAGTGGATTAAGGCTATAAATTCAGCCTTTGTTCTAGAAGCTTCAAGCAGTATAAAGCTACTAGAAGGTATTAAAAAAGAGCAGTTAATAGATGGTGTAGAGTTTGGACCTCTAAATACACCCTATGGAAAAATATCTCTAAAAGCTAAACAAAAAGCTAATACAGTTGAGATAGATGTAGATACAGATATAACAGAAAAAATAACATGCTTTGGTGAAAATATAAAAAAAGGTGTAAATAGAGTAAAAGTATGAATATCATAATGATGACAAACACATATAAGCCTCATGTTGGAGGTGTAGCAAACTCAGTTTATAATTTCAAAGAGGAGCTTCAAAAAAGAGGTCATAGAACTCTTGTAGTTGCTCCTCACTTTGAAGGAGAGTATGAGGAAGATGATGTAATTCGAGTAAACGCCCTAACAAACTTCAATGGAAGTGATTTCTCAGTTAGCCTACCCTCCCCCATAAAGCTAGGTGACTTTAAGCCAGATATTATTCACTCCCACCACCCTTTTTTGTTAGGAAGTAGTGCTATAAGGCTAGCTGCTCTAAAAAAGATACCTATAGTTTTTACTCACCACACACTCTATGAGAGATATACGCACTATGTACCATTTGACTCCCAAAAACTACAAGAGCTAACAGTAAATATGGTCACTGAGTATTGTAATCTCTGCTCCTCTGTTATAGCCCCAAGCCAAAGCATAAAAGAGCTTCTAGAAAAAAGAGGGGTAGAGCAACACATAGATGTAGTACCCACAGGAATAGATGAGCATCTTTTTGATATAGATAGAGATTATGAGTTTGAAAAAGAAATAGGCATTCCTAAAGATGCTTTTGTCATAGGGCATGTCAGTCGCTTAGCTAAAGAGAAGAATCAGCACTTTTTATCTCAAGCAGTGGCTACTTTTCTAAAAAAAAGAGATGATGCGTTTTTTGTAGTAGCAGGAGATGGGGATATAAAAGAGGAGCTTGAAGAGATTTTTATTAAAGAGGGAGTAGCTAAGAGGGCTGTTTTCTTAGGAAACAGAGAAGGAGAGGAGCTTATAAAGCTATACAAGAGATTTGATGTATTTGCATTTAGCTCTACTAGTGAGACTCAAGGGATGGTTATAGCGGAAGCACTTCTAGCCTCAACCCCTATTGTCGCACTTAAGGCTAGTGGGGTAGAAGAGCTTGTAAAAAACAATAAAAACGGTATCTTGATAGAAAAAGAGAGCAAAAAGTCCTTCATAGAAGCATTTGAAAACCTCTATACTATGAGTAAAGAGAGGTTAGAAAATCTTAAAAAAAGCTCTAAAAAAAGTGCAAAAGAGTACACACTTAGCAGGACCACTCAAAAGCTAATAGAGATTTATAAAAACAGAACTTTAGAAAAAAGAGATTTTAGAAGTAGTGATATTGATATTTTTGACAAAACTCTAAGAGTGCTTGGAGCTGAGTACAACCTCTGGAAAGCAAGGGCTGAGGCAGTAAAAAATAGTATAACATAGTTTTGGTTTTATTGTGGATTAATCAGAAACTAGCTAAAGTATAACCTCTATTAACTTGCAGAGTGTATCTAAAAATTAGGTAGAAGTTATGCTAAAGATGTTTTTTCTTCTTACTCTTTTTTTAACTACTACCACTCTTGCAGATGACATAAAGAAAAACATACTTCTATTGCACTCATATCACTCAGATATGACTTGGGTAGAAAACATCGAAACTGCAGTTGAAGAGATTTTAGAGCCAGAATATAATAACTATCTAATCTATAAAGAGTATATGGACACAAAGAGACACAACTCCAAAGAATACTACAAAGCCCTAATTAATACCTACAAAAAAAAGTATAAAAACAAAAAAATAGACCTCATACTAGCAACTGATAATAACGCCTTTGATTTTTTACTTAAACATCGTGATGAGATTTTTGGTGAAACTCCAGTTGTTTTTTCTGGAGTAAATGGGTTTGATATGGGGATGATTGAGGACAAAAAGGGCTTTACAGGAGTAGCAGAGCAGTTTTCAGCTAAAGAGACTGTTGATGTAATATTAAAGCTTCAGCCAGATATAAAAGAGATATTTATCATCAACGACTATCTAAAGACAGGCAGAGCATGGGAAAAAGACATCAAAAAAGCCTTACAAGGATATGATAAAAAGGTAAAACTCACCTACAATGATAACCTAACCCTACAAGAGCTAAAACAAAAAATCGACTCTCTTGATAAAAACAGTGCAGTCTTGATGGGTGTCTACTTTGCTGATAAAGATGGAAACTATATCACTTATGAAAAAATTGGCAAATATCTCCTAGGTGATAGTAAAGCTCCGGTATATGCACTGTTGAACTTTAATGTAAACAACAATGTCATAGGAGGAAAAGTCATAGGTGGATACTCTCAAGGAAAAGCTATGTCCATCTCTGCTAAAAAGGTGCTAGAAGGAAGAAATCCAGAAAACATACCTATTACATTCTCTAGTGCAAATGAATATGTGTTTAACTTCTCTGGTATGCAAAAGCATAGTATTGATAAGTCTTTGCTTCCTGAAGGAAGTATTGTGATTAATGAGCCTTATTCACTTTTTAAGCAGTATAGAGAGCTACTTATTACCCTCCTTATACTGTTTGTTTTAATTGCTGCTGTTTTACTTTTGATTATTTTTTATATCAAACAAAAAGAGAGTGATGAGGCAAACTATAAAGAGAGACTCATTATATTTTTACTTAGATACCTTCCAGTTATACTCTCACCAATAATCACTCTTGCTATTATTTTGATGTTTCTATCTTTTGCAGAAAAGAGCAACAAATCCATAATTGAGATTGAGAGGACACACTACCTAGATAGTATGAAAGAGCTAACAAAAAGAGAAGTAGAGCGCTATATTCAGATAGTTCAAAAAAGACTTCAAGCAGTAAAAAAAGATGGGAACTCCACAGATATAGAAGATACAAAACAAAACCTTCTAAAACTAGCAGATGCTATTAGTTATGGAAAAAATGGATATATATTTGTTGGAAGTATGGATGGGATTATGCTATCTCATCCAGAAAAATCCCTAGTAGGAGTAAGCTTTTTTGATGGGAAGCATGAGAATATCAAAAAAGTGTTTTTGAAGTTTAAAGAGCAGATAGATAAAAGCTCCGCTGGGTTTGTAACCTACAAATGGGAAAATCCAACCACTAATGAGCTAGAAGATAAGCTAACCTATGTATCCTCTATTCCAGAGACAAACTGGTATGTAGCTTCAGGAGTGTATGAGGGTGATTTTGAACATTTTGTAGGAGATAGAATAAAAGCTACAAAAGAGTTAGAAGAACAGAGAATGCTCTATCTTATTGCTATATCCTCTGTTATTATTCTTCTCTCAATAATAATATCTCTTCTTCTTTCACAAATCCTAAAAAAAGTCTTTGAAAACTACAAAAACAGCATCAAGAAAGAGCTTGAGAAAAACAAAAAACAGGCTATCTTTATAGAGCAACAATCCAAAATGGCTGAACTAGGAATGATGATGGGAGCAATACTTCATCAATGGAAACAACCTTTAAATGTGCTAAATATGCTTGGATACAATATAGAAGAGTATCTAGCAGAGAGGGGTGAAGAAGGAAATGAGGATATACTACATGCCCAAAAAACACTAAATGCCCAGATAGTTTTCATGAATGAGACTATTGAGAATTTTAGAAAATTTAGCTCTCCATCTGGTGTAAAAAGTAATTTTTTTGTATGTCAAGTAGTTGAGAAAATCAAAAAAATGTTTAGAAGTCAGTTTGAAAAGCAAGGTGTAGAGATAACCCTAAAAGAGTGTGAAGACTTCAAAGTCTATGGTATTGAGGGTGAGATGATGCAAGTAGTTCTAAACATATTAGTAAATGCAAAAGATGCCCTACTTAGTAACAAGGTAGAGGATAAAAAAATAACCATAACAAGCCATATCTATGAAGATAAAAGTGTTTTGAAGTTTCGTGATAATGCAGGTGGAATAAAGGAGGAGTTACTTCAAAAAATCTTTGAGCCACACTTTAGTACAAAAGGGGAAAAAGGAACTGGTATAGGTCTTTATATTTGCAGAAAGATAATAGAGGAGAAATATAATGGAACCATATCAGCACAAAACACAGCAGAAGGAGCTGAGTTTACTTTGGAATTCCCTACTTCAAAAACTTCTTGTTTTCAGGATTTGAAAGAAGCGCACTAAGTGAGTGCTCAACTCCTTCATCATCACCCTGCACCTTAATAGTTGCAGCTGGATTTATAAACACAACACTATCATCAACTACAATATTTAAAATAGCTCCAAGAGGTATGCTTACATGGCTACCAATATTCTCAGCCCCAAACCCAGCCTCAAAATATATATAGTCATCATCAAGCTCTGCACTCTCAAAAGTATATCCCGCTAATACAAAAACAGAAAACTGCTTAAATGCATTTTTGATATCCGAAGGAAGTTCAGGGTCAAAGCTCACCCTATTTACATCACATACTAATGAGAAGTTTATATCATTTTCTAGCATAAACTCCATCAAATCAGCACAATGGGCTGATAAAATCTCTCTTAACTCCCTATTTTTGAGCATATCTTCAAGCATTTGATAACTCCAAAAATTTTTCTAACATAGATTCCACCTCTCTTAATCCTATATCCCAAAAATGAACATCCTCTATATCATATCCAAAAAAAGCTATTAACTCTTTTGGTGATTTACTTCCGCCACTTTTCAAGAAGTTTTTATATCTTTTTTCAAAGTCACTCATACCATCCTTGTAGATGCGATATAGAGCAAGAACTAGAAGCTCCCCAAAAGCATAAGCATAGCAGTAAAAAGGTGAATGAACAAAGTGTGGTATATAGCTCCACCAAATCTTATAGTCCTCACTCAAAGTCACTGACTCACCAAACATCTTGACATTCTCTTCATACCAGATAGATGAGAACTCCTCTACACTTAGCTCATCCGCGCTTGCATGTACTCTTCTCTCAAAGTTAGTAAAAACTATCTGTCTAAAAACAGTAGCAAATATATCCTCAAGCTTTCCTGCATAAAACCCAAGAAGCTCACCTCTATCCATAGATTCACTCATAGAATCAAATAACATCATCTCAGCAAAAACAGAAGCCGTCTCAGCAGTAGTTAAAGGAGTATCAGCACTAAGCGCCCCTACTTCACGACTAAAATACTGATGCAGTGCATGTCCTAGCTCATGGGCTAGAGTAAATATATCTCTTCTTTGGTCAGTGTGGTTTAGAAGTATATATGGATGGACTGAAGGCACTGTAGAGTGGGAGAATGCACCTCCTCTTTTACCCTCTTTAGGATATACATCTATCCATTTCTCATCAAAGGCTTTTTGAGCAATAGTGCCAAACTCTTTTTTGAAGTTTCCAAAAACATCAACAACTATATCTCTTGAAGTCTCAAAACTATAATCACGACTTTTCTGTCTAATAGGTGCATATCTATCATATTCATAGAGCTCTTTTATGCGTAGAAGTCTTTTTTTAGCTTCATAGTATCTATGAACTAGAGGCATTTTGGAGTTAACTGAATCTATTAATGCATCTACACTTTTTTGGGTTATACGATTTGCCTTGTGTCTAGGCTCTTCTGCAGATGAGTAGTTTCTTATATCACACTCTATAGCCCAGTCCTTTTTGACTTGGTTTAATATATATCCTAGTAGTTTTGTATGAGGCTCTAGACCTTTTGTAAGGCTCTTAGCAGCACTTTTTCTTATATCTCTTTTACTATCATGTAGCTTAGATAGAACCTGCTCTTCTGAGAGTTTCTGACCCTTAAAATCAAACCACAAAGTGCTTAAATGCTCATCAAAAAGCCTACTAAAAGCACTACTACTAACAGGCTCTTTTTTTAGAAGTATGCGCTCTTCTTGTAGGCTTAGCATATGTTTTTTTGACTCAGCTAGGTTTTGAAGATAGTAGCTTCTAACTCCAGCTTTTTTGATAAACTTCTTTTGTGTTTTACTATCTAGCTTACCAAACTCAAGCTCAAAAAATAGCAAATCCTCCTCTATTTTGTTACACTCTAACTCATACTTTGCCATCACTGAACCCTTGCTTGAGTCTGTAGCAAACTGCAAAAACACATAACTAAGTACCCTACTTAACTCTTCAATTATATCTTCATAGCTACCAAGTGCTTTGTTGAACTCATCACTTTTTAGAGTAGATATACTACCTTTATACTTGTTTGCAAATTTTTTCGCTCTTTTTTTGCACCCTTTAAGAGTTGTATCTACCTCATCATAGTTTGCAAATAGTGGTGTTAAATCCCAATTCATAATTCCCCTTTATTTGTTTTAGCTAAGTCTCCTAAACTCACAAGAGATTGCTGCTTGTGCTAGTTTTTTGCCCATCTCTTTTTTACCATTTACTATTTTGTAGATTGGCAGTTCATTATAAAACTCACTCTCTTTATCATCAGTAGTTCTAACAATAATATGGAGTTGAGGGTTTATATCAAGTAGTTTCTCACACATTACTCTACCTAAATGCATATCATCTAGTGCTACTACTACAGCTACGGCATATTCAGCCCTTAGCTTACTCAGTGTAGTGCTTTTTGTTAAACTACCTAAAAATATATTATCACCCCTTCTTAAGCCCTCCTCAACCTCTGCTAGTCTTTCATCTACTGTAATGTAGGCTACATCAAACTTTTTGAGAAAGTCAACAATCTCTCTTCCCAAATCTCCATATCCACACACAATCACATGGTCATTTAGCATCTCTTCATACTGCGGAATAGCAAGGGCTTTTTTGTCATGAGTAATGAGGTAGCTTGAGATTTTACCCATATATTTGAGCATAAAAGGAGTAAGTATCATGGAGAGAACAACAACAAGAAGCAAAAACTTATAAAGATCATCACCCAAAAGCTCTTCACTCTTTGCTATATAAAAAATAGCAAAAGAGAATTCCCCTACCTGAGCAAGTGAAAAAGCACTCTTTAGAGCAATCTCTCTTTTTTCAAAAAAGATAAGAAAAGCAAATATCACAAAGAGTTTAACCAAAACAACCAAGCAGAGTACACCAAGTATAGGATAGATATTATCCAACAAAAATACAATATCAATGTGAAAACCAACAGTAACAAAGAAAAATCCAAGAAGTATATCCCTAAAGTGTGCTAAGTCAGCTTCGGCTTTATGCTTATATTTTGTCTCCGCAATAATCATACCAGCTATAAAAGCCCCAAGAGAGTAGGAAAAACCAAAGTAGTGAGCAAGAGCAGAGAAGCCTATAAGTATAAAAAGAAGTGCACCTACAAATATCTCATCCATATTTGACTCAGCTGAGTGTTGCAGAAGTTTAGCTATCACATATCTACCAACAAAGAAGAATATAAAAAGAACAAAAATAGCACTAAAAAGTGTGTGAGTGAGCATAGAAGATAGGTCTTGTCCAGTATTGGCAAGTATAGATACTGTAAGCATTATAGGAATAACGGCTATATCTTGAAATATCAAAATACCAAGGGCGTTTTTTCCATAAGGGGTGTATATCTCTTTTGTTTCATTAAAGGTTTTTAGAACTATAGCAGTTGAAGATAGAGCAAAAGCCAAAGCTATTACAACAGATATTTTGGTATCAAGTGCAAATACAAACTTAGATAGTACAAAAAACACTCCTGCACTCAAGAGCACTTGAGATAGTCCATATAAAACCACCTCTTTTCTCATAGACTTTATTTTCTTAGCAGAAAACTCAAGTCCTATCATAAACATCAAAAAAACAATACCAAGCTCAGCAAACTCCTGCAAAGACTTAGAATCAGCAAGTTCATGAAGGTCAAATATATAGACTATAACAGTACCACTAAAGATATAACCTATAATAAGTGGAAGTTCAAACTTTTTGAAAAAAATATTGACAGTAACAGCAATACCCAATGAAAGTACCGCTATTAGCACTAATTCACTCATAAACTATCCTAAAATATGTACAAAATTTTTGCAGATTATACCACAATTACAAATACAGCACCTTCACAACCATCTTTTTTGAGATATAGTCTGCCATCCATATTGTTTTCTATGATTATTTTTGACATATAAAGCCCCACTCCAGTACCTTTAGAATCAAGCTTTGTTGTAAAATATGGCTCAAAAATCCTACTTGCTATCTCCTCTGGTACCCCACTTCCACTATCACATATCTCTACTACATTTTTCTCACCATCTTTTAGGAGGTTTACTCTAATCCTCCCAAGACTCCCTTCATCTTTTGAGGCGATGATTGAGTCTTTTGCATTTGAGAGGATGTTTAGTATAACCTGCCTAAACTCACTCTCAACCCCATGTGCATAAAACTCAAACCCTTCAAGTGAATCAACAACTATCTCTATATTGTGATGCGCAAGTTGTGCATGGATAAGTTGTATTACATGATTGATTGAGCTTAGTATGTCAAACTTCTTTTTGTGTTTATCAGGTCTATAAAAGTTCCTAAAATCATCAATAGTCCTAGACATATACTCAATCTGAAACATACTTTTTGCAACAGAATCTCTTAGCATATCTTCATCAAAACTTCCAAACTCATAAGCATCTTCAAGGTTTTGTATAAGCATAGATAGTGAGTTTAATGGTTGCCTCCACTGATGGGCAATAGCACCCATCATCTCGCCCATCATAGCCATTTTGCTCTGCTGTATAAGCATCTCCTCTTGAACTCTCTGTTTTTTATCTAGCTCTTTTTTTTGTGTAATATCCTCTATCATTCCAAGTAAGAGATTACCTTTGCCCTTGAGGCGTGAAACATATACATTTGCTCTTATAATTGAGCCATCTTGTTTTATGTATCCCTTTTCTAGAGTATATGTATCTCTTTTTCCTGCTA
>CAZAFM010000065.1:0-14986 GCA_964484395.1 uncultured Campylobacterales bacterium
TCTCTTTTTCCTGCTAATAGCTCTTTTTGGAACTTCAAGAGCATATCTTCTTCCTCTTTTATTGAGATATTTTGAATAGACTTAGCTACTATATCTTGTTTTTCATAGCCTGTCATATACAAAAAAGCTGGGTTTACATCTCTTACTACTCTGTTTTCATCTGAAACAACTATACCTAAAGGAGCGTTTTCAAAAATACTACTTAGCAAACTCTCTTTTTGAGCTCGCTTCTCAATCTCTATTTTTACCTTATCTTCTAAATGTGTGTTTAGATTTTTTAGCTTATGCTCTGCCTCTTTTCTTTTTGAGTTTTCAAGCATTAGCTTTGAGTGTGTTCTGAAGATTTTAAGAGAGCTAAAGAGAACCACAATCCAAAGCACAGTAAAAATAGAAGCAGCAACAACAAACTCTGTCCTAAATAGGCTCAAGTATCTATCTTGGGTTGCATAGACTAAATATCCCATCCTCTTACCATCTATGTTTTCTAAAGGCGTTAGAAGCACTAAGTAGTTTTTACCATCTAATTTTACTAGCTCATAAGTCTCCTTAAAGTCTAGCTCTTTATCTAGTCCACTCTCTTTTAGCTCTACAAGTAGATGCTCAAGCTTTTTAATGTTGTTTATGTTTTTTTCTACTATGAGGGATTTTGAGAGTGGTGTGTCTA
This sequence comes from uncultured Campylobacterales bacterium, assembly GCA_964484395.1. GTDB lineage: Bacteria > Campylobacterota > Campylobacteria > Campylobacterales > CAZAFM01 > CAZAFM01. The sequence goes on from CAZAFM010000065.1 coordinate 665, forward strand.
CATAGAATTCATTATAGCTATCTTCAAATGTTACAGATTCTATAAGAGCTCTATCTAAAACTATCCAAAAATTCCCACTATATATATCTGCTAGCTCATTTTGCATAACTCTTGTACCAATACTAAATCCAACACTACCAATAAACTCCTCTTCATAAAAAATAGGATAAACAAACCTAAACCCATTAATAACCCTACCCTCTTCAAGTCCATAAGTGTACTCTTTGTGTTTATTTACATAAGCGACTGACTTCCTAAACTCCTCTAGTGAATCACCATATTTATATGGAGCATGACTTCTATATAAGCTGTTTATATTCGCATCATGGAAGTGGATTTGCGAGAAGTTCATATGGTCAACTTGTCTTTTGATATATGATATATGCTCTATAAACTCCTCTCTTAAAGCCTCTAGATCTTCACCTTCACCTCTGTGGAGTCTATTTAGTAGCTCTAGGGCTTTTTTGTCATGGATTATCTCATCATATATAATTGCTGAGACTTTTTCATACTGTCGCAAAAAAGCCTTATAGTTCGTCTTTATCTCAAGAGTAACAGAGTCTATGTGATTTCTATCTTGCTGTTGCTTTTGATAGTACAAAAACAGAGTTGTGGTAACTATTGCCAAAAAAGTAAAAACATATAGCAGAGTCTTCATAACTGCTCCTTCACAAGCTCCTCAAGCTCCTTTTCAAACACACCTAGAAGCTCACTCTCTTTGAGCTTACAAACCACCTTACCCTTTTTTATAATCAGTCCATCTTTTTTACCAAAAGCAATTGCCAAATCAGCGTGTTTAGCCTCACCAATAGCATTAACAGCGCACCCCATAACAGAAATATTAAGAGGTTTTTTTATATGTTTAACCCTATCTTCTACATCTTTTACAGCACTGACTAAATCAGCCTCAAGCCTACCACAAGTAGGGCAAGATATGAGATTTACCCCCTCTTTTATCCGTCCTGTTGCTTTTAGGATGTCTTTTGCTACCTCTATCTCAGCTTCAAGTTCACCTGTGATTGATACCCTAAGTGTATCACCAATACCATCAACTAGTAGTGCTCCTAGTCCTATTGCACTTTTTATTGTAGCACTTTTTATTGTTCCTGCCTCTGTTACACCTAGATGAAATGGATAATCTACAAGAGGTCTAAGTCCTCTGTATGCTTCTACTGTGGTTGGAACATCACTTGATTTTAGGGAGACTTTTAGGTTTGTAAAGCCTATATCTTCAAGTAGCTTTATATTGTATAGAGCTGATTGTACCATAGCTTCAGCCCCATAACCGTACCTTTTTTCAAACTGCTCTTCCAAAGAGCCTCCATTTACCCCTATTCTTATAGGGATATTTCTCTCACTACACGCTTTTGCTACCTCTTTTATTCTATCTTTTGAGCCTATGTTTCCCGGATTTATCCTGATACAGTCTACACTTTTAGCGGCTTTCAAAGCAAACTTATATCTAAAGTGTATATCAGCTACTACTGGAAGTGGGCTTTTTTTTACCAACTCCTCTAGTGCGTTTGCATCATCTTCATCACTTACAGCTACTCTTACAATCTGGCAGCCTGCAAAGTAGAGTCTGTTTATCTGCTCTAGTGTGGAATTAATATCTGCGGTTTTTGAAAATGTCATAGATTGAATAGATATAGGACTATCCCCACCTATTGGAATATCTCTTATGTAGATAGTCTTTGTTCTATATCGCGTCATCTTAAAGCTCTTTTAAACTCATCAACACTCTTATAAAACTCCAAAAAGTCAAAATTTGCTCCATCAATGTTTTTTAGACTTCTCAAACCCTCAAAACACTCACCAATAACACATATTCTTATATCATCTCTTATTGTGGTATATCTCAAACACCAAACAAAAAAAAGCTCATTTAGTGTACCTATATCACCCTCTAGGACTACAAAAAGTGAGCTATCATCTACTAGTTTCTCTACTCTTTGAATTAGTGTAAGTGTAACTTCTACAGAGCTTAAGTGTATATTTCTCTCTCTTTTAGTCTCAAAAAACTCCAATCCAATTCCATGACAAACTCCACCAGAGTTCTTAACACCAACACTAACACCCTCCATAACACCACCATATCCACCACACTTGATACTATATCCACTTTCTACAAGAAAACTGCCAACTTCTACACTATCTCTATAGAGCTCACTATCACGACTAGCTTTTGAAGAGCCAAATACTGTTGCCCACATATCAACAATCCTAAATATAACTTTAAATATTGTTTAAATTCTACCCTATACACTATTTAAAAAGATTTAATCCAACTAATGAAATCTCAAGCCAAAAATCATATACAAATGTTATAATTCATCAATACGCCCAAACACAAGGAGAGCCAAATGCAAACTCAGTCAAAACATCCAACACCAAATTCCCAGCACCAACTACTAAAAGATATACAAAGACATGTTGTAAACACACTTGGGAATGATTATAGATTTCCTAGAAAAGCTACATTCTACAATGGTCTAGCCTATGCTGTTAGAGATAGACTAGTTCAAAGATGGGTGGAGGCTCAGAGGAACTACTATGATCAAGAAACAAAGAGAGTCTACTACCTATCTATGGAGTTTCTACCGGGTAGGTTCTTGATGAACTACATAACCAATATGCAGATGGAAGATGAAGTAAGACATGCAGTTGAAGGCTTTGACTTTACTCTAGAGGAGCTAGAGGAACAAGAGTGGGATGCTGGACTTGGAAATGGGGGCTTGGGACGACTAGCTTCGTGCTATATGGACTCCTTAGCAACTCTAAAAATCCCTAGTTATGGATATGGACTTAGGTATGATTATGGGATTTTTTACCAAAAAATAATAAATGGATATCAAGTAGAAGAGAGTGATAACTGGATACGACATGGAAATCCGTGGGAGTTCGCAAGAAGAGGCTTTTTGTATGATGTGCAGTTTTATGGAAAAAGTGAGTCTTATAGAGATATAGATGGACTAGTTCGTCACAGATGGGTAGATGCTGAAGTGGTTAAAGCTATGGCGTGTGACATACTCATACCAGGATATGGGAATGATAATGTCAACCATATGAGACTATGGGAAGCAGTCTCAAGTGAGCAGTTTGATCTAAGTGACTTCAACAAGGGTGACTACACAGGGGCTATGGAAGCAAAGGTTCTATCAGAAACTCTATCAAAGGTACTCTACCCTAGTGATGAGAGAGATGAAGGCAAAGAGCTTAGGCTAAAGCAGCAGTACTTCTTAGTAGCAGCAACATTTCAAGATATTATGAGACGCTTCAAGAAGAGGTCAAATAACTTCAAAGAGCTACCTGAAAAAATTGCAGTACAACTAAATGACACACATCCAACTATAGCCATACCTGAGCTTATGAGACTACTTGTAGATGAAGAAGGGCTTGCTTGGGAGGATGCTTGGGATATATCTACTGATGTCTTTGCATATACAAACCACACACTACTACCAGAAGCACTTGAAACATGGTCTGTTGAGCGCTTAAGTAGAGTGCTTCCTAGACATATGGAGATTATCTATGAGATAAACTTTAGGTTTCTAGAATTCGTAAAAAAACAATATCCAGATAGACCTGAGCTACTTGAAGAGCTATCCATCATAAAAGAGGGTGAGCAAAAAAGAGTAAGAATGGCACACATTGCCATCATAGGCTCTCACAAAGTCAATGGAGTAGCAGAGCTTCACTCAAGACTTCTAAAAGAGAGTCTTTTTCCAGAGTTTAATAAGCTATATCCAGGGAAGTTTATAAATGTCACAAATGGTGTCACTCCACGAAGATGGGTACTACAGTCAAATCCAGAGCTTTCAAATCTCATCACTTCAAAAATAGGTGATAATTGGATAACACACCTAGATGAACTAAAAAAACTAATTCCTCTAACTCAAGATGCAGAGTTTGTACAAGCATGGAAAGATGTAAAGACAGAAAACAAAATGAGACTGATTAAGTACATATACAGAAAAACAGGTATAGCAGTAGATGCAAGTACTATTTTTGATGTCCATATAAAAAGAATACATGAGTACAAAAGACAACTTCTAAATGTACTTCATGCTATAGCTCTATATGTGAGGATAAAAAAAGACCCAACAATAGATATAGCACCTAGAACAAAGATATTTGCAGGAAAAGCAGCACCTGCTTATCATATGGCAAAGAGAATTATCAAGCTCATAAACTCTGTAGCAAGTGTTGTGAATAATGACCCAGAAGTAAGTGGTAAACTAAAGGTTGTCTTTATGCCAAACTACTGCATTACAGCTGCTGAGCATATTATTCCTGCCTCTGACCTTTCAGAGCAGATTTCAACTGCTGGAATGGAAGCAAGTGGCACTGGAAATATGAAGTTCGCGCTAAATGGGGCACTAACTATAGGAACTTTAGATGGTGCTAATGTGGAGATGAAAGAGGAGATAGGGGATGAAAATATCTTCATCTTTGGGCTAAAGGCTGATGAGGTTGCACAAAAAAGAAAAGAAGGGTACGACCCTTATGAAGTAGTGCAGCAAGATAGAGAGCTAAAAGAGGTTTTAAGACTCATAAATGATGACCACTTCTGTCCTGATGAACCAGGATTGTTTAAGCCAATTATCAAATCTCTTCTTGAAGATGGAGATTGGTTTTTGACATTAGCTGATTTTAGGAGCTATGTAGATACTCAAGATGAGATAGAAAAACTATACAAAGACCAAGACAAGTGGCTTGAAAAAAGTATACTCAATACTGCCAATATGGGGAAATTCTCTTCAGATAGGTCAATAAAAGAGTATGCAAAAAACATTTGGAAGACAAAACCTCTTGATTAAGGAGTGCTACTAGGCACCCTTAATCTCACTTTTGCTAATATTTTGCATTAGGTTTAAAGGATTTAGATGCAGATAATAGATGGTAAGAGTGTTGCTAAAAGCTACGAAGAAGATATAAAAAAAGAGTGTGAAGAACTAAAAAGTAGTAGAAAAATCATACCGGGACTAGCAGTAGTTCTAGTAGGTGATGATGCTGCTAGTCGTACTTATGTAAAAAGAAAGGCAGAAGCATGCCAAAGAGTGGGAATATACTCCATACTTCACGAGATGCCAGAAGATATATCTCAAGAGAGTATAGAAAAAACCATTGAGATGATGAATGAAAACCCAAATATAGATGGAATACTAGTTCAACTCCCCCTGCCTCCCCAGATAGATAGCTCAAAGATACTAGCTAAAATAGACCCTAAAAAAGATGTAGATGGCTTCCACCCATATAATACAGGGAGGGTTGTAGTAGGACTTGATACATTTGTTCCAGCAACTCCTCTTGGAGTGATGAAGCTTTTTGAGAAATACAATATACCTCTTAGGGGAAAAGAGTGCGTAGTAGTAGGAGCTAGTAATATTGTAGGAAAGCCTATGGCAAACCTGCTAGTAAACGCAGAAGCCACAGTGACCACCACACATATCTATACAAAAGACCTAAAAGCTCACACAAAAAGAGCTGACATAGTCATAGTAGGTGTAGGAAAACCAAACCTTATAACAGAAGATATGATAAAAGATGGAGCCATAGTTATAGATATAGGTATCAACCGCCTTCCTAGCGGAAAACTAGTAGGTGATGTAGACTATGAAGCAGTCTCCAAAAAGTGCTCCTATATCACTCCAGTCCCAGGAGGTGTAGGTCCTATGACAATAGCAATGCTTCTTCTAAACACCATAAAAGCTGCAAAGAGTAGAGTATGAGCGAAAAAGTAAAATCAAACCTCAAAAAACTCTACAACTTCTCAAACAGCTGGACTGGAACGATTATCATTGTTCTACTAGTAATCTTTTTTATCGCTCAAGCCTTTGTAATACCTAGTGGAAGTATGAAAAAAACACTCCTTATAGGTGATCATCTTTTTGTCAAAAAGTTTGCCTATGGGATACCTACTCCTCATCTACCTTGGCTTGAAGTACCAGTACTACCTGATTTTGATGGAGATGGGCATATATTAGAAGGTGATAAACCAAAAAGAGGTGATATAGTTATATTTAGATACCCTCCAAACCCTGCAATGCACTATGTAAAAAGATGTGTAGCTATAGGTGGTGATGAGGTACTATATGGAGAAGATGCACTTCTCATACACCCAAAGGGTGGAGTGGAAGAGATGCTAAAAGAGTATCCTAATGCTGAAGTTATTGATATATTAGGGAAAAAGTGGCTAAAAAACCCATACAAAAGCAAGCACCCTTTCATACAGTATGACAACTCAAGGGCGTATGAGCAACTACTAAGTATGTCAAACTTCAAAAGAATCGCTATGGACCCAATAGTCTCTCCTCATGGTATCTACTTTTATAAAAAAATAGATGAGGGTGAGTTTTTTATGGTGGGTGATAATAGAGATCATAGTAATGATAGCCGTTTTTGGGGAAGTGTGGACTATAAAAACATAGTCGGAAAGCCGTGGTTTATCTACTTTAGCTGGGATGAGGACTACATCATCCGCTGGGATAGGATGTTTAGGACAGTTGAGAGCTTAGAGGATAGCGCTCTTGCTAGATAGTCTTGGAATTAACCTAACTCAAGCTGACATCATAAAAGGTGTCATAACAGCAGTAGTCTTGCTTATTGCAGTAGTTGGGCATGAGATTATGCATGGATATAGTGCATACAGATATGGTGATAGTACAGCAAAAGATGCGGGCAGACTTAGTATCAATCCTATAAAGCACATTGACCCAGTGGGAACTATAGTTGTTCCACTTATGCTTCTTATTGCTGGGTCTCCATTTCTAATAGGATGGGCAAAGCCCGTACCAGTTGACATTCGCTACATCATCCAAAGCACTAGAAGTTACAATGGAGCTATAGTTGTCTCCCTAGCAGGAGTGGCTTATAACTTCACTTTTGCAATTATTGCCTCTTTGCTGATTGGGTTTTTCTTAGGTGGTGGGGGTATGATGAATGAGATTATTGCATACTTTTTGCTTCAAGCTGTTATTATTAATATTGTATTAGGAGTCTTTAATCTCCTACCTATTCCCCCACTTGATGGCTCACAAGCACTTAGCTATATAGGAGCAAAGTTTGGGATTAGTGCTATTGGTGAGTTTTTTGATAAAATAGGTGGTTATGGAATGATTTTAATAATAATCATCCTAGTCACACCACTAAAAGTTGTGCTTTTTGCGCCTATTACTTTTTTGATACAACTACTACTTTAAGGAGAGATTTTGAGATGTTTTATCGCAAGTGATCATGCTGGATATGAGATGAAAGAGTTTGCAAGGGAGTTTTTAAAAAAACTAGATGTAGAGGTCACAGACTTAGGACCAACTAGTAAAGACAGAGTTGACTACCCAGATTATGCACTAGCTCTATGTAGTGAGATAAATACACATCCTGGATATTTTGGCGTTCTAATATGTGGAACTGGTATAGGTATGAGTATGGCTGCAAACAAGTGTGATGGTATAAGAGCAGCACTTGCTACTGATGCATATACTGCAGCTATGGGAAGAGCTCATAATGATGCTAATGTACTGTGTTTTGGCGCAAGAGTAGTAGGTCTTGGTGTGGCTGAGAGCATCATGAGTGCATGGGTAGCTGCTAAGTTTGAGGGTGGAAGACACGCTCAGAGGGTTGAGAAGATAGATAACATAAAGGAGTAGCTATGTTTGGAGAGTGGGCATTAATCACAATCATTGTAATTTTTCTTCTTTTTATGTTTGTTAGGATGTTTTATTACAAATCACTAGCTGGAAAAGAGGAAAAAAACAGTGCAATAATGCGAATAACTCTCCAAGAAGCAGAGATACTCATAAGAAAGTATCAACTCCAACTCCAAAGGGCGCTTGGAAACATCGACATCCTATCAGAAGAGCTAACAACCCTAAGAAATGAGATAAAAGCCATAAAGCAGAGAAACTCACAGTACCGCATAGAAAACGAAAAGGCAAAGGCTAGGATAAAAGACCTAGAACAGAAGATAGAGGCACTACTGTAATTAAATATGATATAATCAACAAACGCCCAAATGGAGGTTGTGAAATTGACAGGGTTACTAAAAAAAGCCATAGATGAGGTAGAGACACTATCAGAAAGTGAGCAAGATTCATTTGCACAACTGATACTTGAAGAGATACATTCTGAAAACAAATGGGATGATTTATTTGAAAAGACAAGCACTAAGCTAGAAGAGTTTGCAAAAGATATAAGGATACAAGTATCTGTATAGGAGCAAACACACAAAAGCCATATAAAAATTGGGATAGGGAATTATAGACTTTTTTACATTATAGAAAATGAAAAAGTTCTAGTTATCATTACTGACTTTAGACACAGAGAAAAGTCATATAAATAACAAGCAAACCTAAAAAAGAGCGTTTATCTGCTCTGTAAATTTCATTGGATTTACCTGCACCCCCCTAACCATTATCCCATAGTGTAGATGTGGACCTGTTACTCTTCCACTCACTCCACTTTTGCCAATTACTTCACCCTTTTTTACTCTATCACCCCTCTTTTTATCCATAGCACTTAGATGATAGTACTGAGAGTAGATGCCTTCACCATGGTCTATGATGATACTTCCACCTGCATAGTATCGCTCACTTGCTAGAGCAACCACTCCATCATTTACCGCTCTAACTGGAGTGCCTATGGCTGCTCTAAAGTCTGTGCCTGAGTGATAGCTTTTTAGAGTATCATTAAACATCCGTGCATTTCCAAACTGGCTTGTGATAGTAGAGTCCATAGGAGTAGCAAAAGGCTCACTCCAAGCCCTAGGTGAGCTAAAGTCACCATATATCGCCATAGCCTCACTATACTCTTTGCTTATCCTATCCAAGACCTCTTTTGGAGGGCTGACCTTTTTGGGGTCTACACTTAGCTTCTCTTTTTTGTACTCACCATCTTCTATTTTGTACTCTAGCTCCTCTATGCCTTGAGGGGTTTTTTTGAGGATAGATAGGCTTGAGCTACTTGACTTGTAGTTTATGGGTATGAGGGCTATCTTTTTGTCCACATACACAGGGTGGGCTAGAAGCTCTATGGTTTTACCATCTTTGTAGCTAAGAGTGTCCTCTCTATCTACCTCAAGGAGTAGCGCTTCACCCTTTGTAACAGAGCTAGCATAAACAGAGCAAATGATAAAAATAAAAAATATTACAAACCTCATATCAAATATCCTCTAAGCTCATTTTTGGAATAATACCATAAGAAAGAGCAAAGAGAGGATAAGCATGAAAGAGCTAAACCAAGAGCAAAAAAGTAGTATCTTAGCATCCATTAGAGATGTCAAAGACTTTCCAAAACCGGGCATTGTTTTTAAAGACATCACTACACTTCTAAATGACAAAGTAGCCTACAAGCTAACCATGGAGCATCTAAAGGCTAGATATGAGGATTTGGAGCTTGATTTTATAGCTGGAATTGAGAGTCGTGGGTTTATATTTGGAGCGACTTTAGCTCATATGTTAGATATTGGATTTGTTCCTATTAGAAAAAAGGGTAAACTTCCCTACACTACTATAGCTCAGAAGTACTCTTTAGAGTATGGATTTGATGAAGTAGAGCTTCATATAGATGCTTTTGGACACAAAAAGGGAGCTAGGGTTCTACTCATAGATGACCTTATTGCCACTGGTGGAACAGCTGAGGCTGCAGTAAAGCTCATAGGAGAGGCAGAGGCAAAATGTGTTGAGGCGTGCTTTTTGCTACATCTTACATTTTTAGATGGTAAATCAAAGGTTGATAACCTAACAAATGTATATACGGTGCTTGATATATGATGTTTATACCAAAAAAGAGCAGATTTGAGCCAGATATTAAAGGACACTTTGGCAAGTATGGCGGAAGATATGTCCCTGAAACACTTATGCCCATCCTCATAGAGCTTGATGAAGAGTATAGAAGACTTAGATTTGATGAGGAGTTTTGGAAAGAGGCAAACAGCTACCTAAAAGAGTATGTAGGACGCCCTTCTAATCTCTACTATGCGCCAAATATCTCAAAAGAGCTAAACTCGACTATCTACCTAAAAAGAGAGGATCTAAACCACACAGGCGCTCACAAGATAAACAACACAGTGATGCAAGCCTTGTTAGCTAAAAAGCTTGGCAAAAAAAAGATAATAGCCGAAACTGGAGCCGGACAGCATGGAGTAGCTACTGCTACAGTTGCCGCACTTTTTAACCTAGAGTGTAGAATATTTATGGGTGAAAAGGATGTCAAGAGACAAGAGCTAAATGTCTTTAGGATGAAGCTTCTAGGCTCTGAGGTAGTGCCAGTTAAAAGTGGCTCTAGAACCCTGAAAGATGCTATGAATGAAGCCATAAGGTACTGGGTTACAAATGCTGAAGATACATTTTACTGCATAGGAACAGTAGCAGGTCCTCACCCCTACCCTCTTATGGTCAGAGACTTTCAGTCAGTCATAGGTCATGAGGCAAGAGAGCAGATAGTAGCAAAAGAAAAAAGACTTCCTGATAAAGTCATAGCTTGTATTGGTGGTGGAAGTAATGCTATAGGGATTTTTACAGCCTTTTTAGATGATGAAAGTGTAGAGTGTATCGGAGTAGAGGCTGGTGGACTAGGTATTGATAGTGGTAAACATGGAGCATCTCTAGCTAAAGGCTCTCCGGGGGTTCTTCATGGGCAGATGAGCTACCTGCTTCAAGATGAGGAGGGGCAGATAGAAGAAGCCCACTCTATTTCAGCTGGACTTGACTATCCAGGTATTGGTCCTGAGCATGCGTTTTTGAAAGATAGTGGAGCAGTTAGATATACACATATTACTGATGAAGAGGCGATGGAGGCTTTTGTATGGCTATCGCAATCTGAGGGTATCATACCTGCATTTGAAAGCTCTCATGCAATTGCTACGCTAAAAAAGCTTACAAGCGAGATAGAGGGAAAAGTCGTCATAGTAAACCTCTCAGGTAGAGGTGATAAAGATATGGCACAAGCAAAAGAGATACTAAAATTTGACTAGGACTAAGGAGAGATTTTGAAGATAAGTTTTGTAGATAGAAAAATAGCATCCATAAAAGCAGATGCTGAGATAGTTTTTGTCGTTGGTGGCAACCTAACTCACAAGTGGATAAAAAAGAGTGAAGAGATTTTAAAAAGTTTGGATTTTAAATGTGAAGAAGATAGTAGGGTTTTTTTAAATGAGAGCAAAAAAGTAGTCGTAGCTATAGATTCAATAAACCCAGAATCCCTAAGATTAGCAACCTCAAATGCAATAAAGTCAATAAGTGGTAATCTAGAGAGTGCTAAAATAGCCTTGTATCTAGACAAAAACGACAAAGAGGGCTCAATAGAAGCAATATGTGAAGGACTACTTCTTGGGTCATACTGTTTTGAAACATACAAAACAAAAAAGAGAGAAAAAAAAATCAAAGAGGTCTTTATCTCCTCAAGTGAGTACGCAAATAGAAAAATAGACTCAAAACTTGCAGAAAAATCCATAGAAAGAGCAACCTCAACTACTGAAGCAATAAATATAGTTCGAGATATTATCAATACTCCTCCAGAAGATGCAACTCCAGAGATACTAGCTGACCTAGCAAATGGGCTTGCTAAGACATACGGACTTGAGTGTGAGATAAAAGATGATACTTGGATAAAAGAGCAAGGAATGGGAGCATTTCATGCAGTTGGAAGAGCAAGTGTAAACAAACCTAGACTAATTCACCTAACATATAAGCCAAAAAACCCAAAAGCAAAAGTCACACTAGTAGGAAAGGGTCTTACATACGATAGTGGTGGACTAAGCCTGAAGCCTTCAAGCTTCATGACAACTATGAAAGCAGACAAAAGTGGTGGGATAACAGTCCTTGGAATCATACTAGCAGCTAGCAGACTAGAGCTTGATATAGAGATACATACCATTATAGGGGCTGCTGAAAACTCAGTAAGTGGTAATGCTTACAGACCTGATGATGTTTTGAAAGCCAAAAATGGAAAAACCATTGAGGTCAAAAACACAGATGCAGAAGGCAGACTAGTCTTAGCAGACTGCTTAGTGTATGCTCAAGAGCTAAAGCCAGATTTTATAGTAGATATGGCGACATTAACTGGGGCTTGCGTAGTTGCACTAGGTGAGCATACATTTGGAGTGATGGGACATAGTGATGAGCTAAAATACAAGATGATAGAAGCCTCTAAAAAGTGCGGTGAGCTAAGTCATACACTACCTTTTAACAAGCATCTAAAAAAGCTTCTAAAAAGTGAAGTAGCAGATGTATCAAATGTATCTACTTCAAGATATGGCGGAGCGATGACTGCTGGACTTTTTCTAAGTGAGTTTATAGAAGAAGAGAACCGTGATAAGTGGCTCCATCTAGACATCGCAGGACCTGCATTTGTAGAAAAAGAGTGGGATTTTAACCCTTATGGCGCAAGTGGTGTGGGTGTAAGAAGTGTGCTTACTTGGCTAAAAAGTCTAAGTGAGGCAAAGTAATGGGACTAAGTGTAGGACTAGTAGGACTTCCAAATGTAGGTAAATCAACAACCTTTAACGCTCTAACAAAAGCTCAAAACGCAGAGGCTGCAAACTATCCTTTTTGTACCATAGAGCCAAATAGAGCTATTGTTCCAGTTCCAGATTACAGACTTGAAGAGCTAAGTAAGATAGTAAGCCCTGAGCGAGTGATGCATAGCACTATAGAGTTTATAGATATAGCTGGACTTGTAAAAGGAGCAAGTGCAGGTGAAGGGCTTGGAAATCAGTTTTTATCAAACATCAGAGAGTGTGAAGTGATACTCCATATAGTTAGATGCTTTGAGGATGAAAATGTTGTCCATGTAGATGGAAGTATCGACCCACTAAGAGATATAGAAGTCATAGAGACAGAACTTATCCTAGCAGATATCCAGAGCCTAGAGAAGAGAAAAGAGAGACTAACAAAGCAGGCTAAAAATGACAAAAAAGCAAAAGCTATGCTTGAAGCAACAGATGCTCTACTTGAACATCTAAATAGTGGCGGATATGTGAAAAACTATGAAGATGAGAGCGAGGGCTTAAAGGAGCTAAAAAAAGAGCTAAACTTCTTGAGTGCTAAAGAGATCATCTATGGAATGAATGTAGATGAAGATGCCCTGCAAGAGGACAATGAGTATGTGAAAAAAGTAGTAGCCCATGCAAAGGAGCAAGGCTCAGAGTCTATAAAACTATGTGCAAAGATAGAAGAGGAGATGGTGGTTTTAGATGAGGATGAGAAAGAGGAGATGCTTGAAAGTCTAGGTGTAGAAAAAAGTGGGCTAGATCAAATCATAAAAACCTGCTTTGATAAACTAGGTCTAATAAGCTACTTCACAGCAGGTGTCAAAGAGGTTCGAGCTTGGACTATCCACAAAGGCGACACAGCTCCAAAAGCCGCAAGTGTAATACACAAAGACTTTGAAAAAGGCTTCATAAGAGCTGAAGTCATAAGCTATGATAAGTATGTAGCAAATGGTGGAGAGCAAAAAAGCAAAGAAGCAGGTGATATACGACTAGAGGGCAAAGAGTACATAGTACAAGATGGGGATGTTATGCACTTTAGGTTTAATGTCTAGATTGGCTAGGTAGCTTAGAGCTAGGACAAGGAGAAGCTTTCCACTCAAAAGAGCTACCATCTAGTCTTAGGCACTTTTTTCCACCTGTTGGATTTGCATTACTATCACTGTTTTTGTAGATAGGAAACTCTCTATAAATAACGCCATCCTTAAAAAAATAGCTATCATGCCCCCTGTAGTTTGAAAGAAGATTTTTGTTAGCCTTTTTTATATTGATTTTTTTAAGCTTATCTCCATCAAATACAAACCCATCTAACTCTCCATAACTTCCAGACCCAGCAGACACACTCTGCACCCAAACTCTAAAATCACCCTCTTCTAATGGCTCAACCCATGCCTTATAAACCTCACCATCTCTTTGAATAACCACTCCATCTATCAGCTGAACATTCTCACTATCATAAACATAAATAGTATAACTCCCCACAGACAACCCATCACTTGGTGCTCTTTTGAGAATTGTGAGTGAGTTGTTTTTTGTCTCAAAGTTCAGATATGGTAGCTTCAAACTATCTGCAAAAGATGCAGTGGTAAACAGAAGCAGAGCTGAGATAAGCAGGATTTTTAAATCTCTAATAAACATACTCTAGATATCTCCTCACTTTGGCTTTATAGTGCTGATTATACCTACAAACACTGAAAATATCCAGCGTACTTCAACAAGTAACCTTCACTCTTCTAGGCAATATTTATAAATACAGAAGGTATAGCAGATAGATTCTTCACATTCGCTCAGAATGACAACACTACCGTCACCCTGAGTGCATACGAAGGGTCTAT
>CAZAFM010000066.1:0-14980 GCA_964484395.1 uncultured Campylobacterales bacterium
TTTTCTTAGAAGTTTTACAAAAATAATTTCATGTGACACTAATGTGACTTTGAGCTTATAAAATAGAGGGTATATAAAATAAGTATTCAATATGCTGTTTGAATCTATCTTTTATGATACAATAAGTGGGTATGCAGGTATTTTAGTGACTTAGCAGGAGGTACTTTGAGTCTATTAGTTGTTCCAAATACTGTTTCGTATATTCCATTACTACAATCTTTTATTATCGAAAATGCTAAAATCTATAGACTTGATGAAAAGTTATTTCAAAAACTACGCCTCGTTGCTGAAGAGTCCTTTTTACATATTATTAAAAACTCCTTTGAAGAGAATGAGAGTGGTGAAGTAGAGATTCAAGTTGCATTTATCAATTCTTATTTTGAAATTTCGTTTTTTGATAAAGGGCTACCTTTAGACCCCTCTTTGCTAAAAGAGTATTCAAAAGATGCCCTCTCCACAGAAGGAATAGAGCTTTTTTTAGTAAAGGAGTACACAGATAAAGTTACTTGGATCAATCACGGTAGTAAAGGAAAAGAGTTCAAGCTATCTTTCAAAACCTCTTCAGAAGATATTTTTTCCATAGTAAAAAATGAAAATATGCAAAAAAGTAATAATATTACGCTTGAAGATATTGATATAAGAGTCTTTAAAAACTCTGATGCTGTCAAAATTTCAAGAATAATCTATCGCGCCTATGGCTATACCTACCCTAATGAAGATATGTACTATCCTGAAAAAATATTGGAATTAAACAGAAATGGTGAGCTTATATCTGTAGTGTGCTACGACAAAAAAAATGATGAAGTTGTAGGTCATTATGCATTAGAAAGACCTAATCTTGGTAGTATTGTTGAGAGTGGTCAAGCTGTTGTCTCTCCTCAGTGTAGAGGGCTTGGATTGATGAAAAAAATGAGAGTTCTCTTAGAAAATATTGCTAAAAATATCAATCTTGAAGGTATCTACTCTCAGCCTGTTACTTCTCATACATATTCTCAACAAGTAAATCTTGAATTTGGCTCATCTCCATGTGGATTCTCTTTTGGATTGGTACCACAAAGATTAAGCTTTAAACAGATAAATAGCTCATTATCCCAAAGAGAGAGTTGCTTTTTGTATTTCCATACACTCAGTAAAAGAGATAGAGTTTTATATCTTCCAAAACAACATAATCAAATTGTACAAAAAATATATGAAAATCTTAAGCTACCATATACAATAAAAGATAAATCCACAAATAAAAAAGGTTTAGTAGTCTCAAGCTACTCTAAAGGATGGGGTATTGGTGTTATCAATGTAGAAAAAATAGGATATGATAATTTTAAAAATATAAAAGAGGCATTTTATAATCTTTTGTTTACTCTAAAAGCTGATGTTATATTTTTAAATATCACACTAGAAGATGAGTCTATAGATGAGTTGATAACCAAAATCGAAAATGAGAAATTCTTTTTTGCAGGGATACATCCCTCTTTGATTAAAAATCAAGATGCTATTAGATTTGAATTTTTAAACGGTGTTATTGATGAATCAAAAATAAAGATATATGAAAAAACCTCTTTTGAGCTTTTTGCGTATATATCAAATGAAAAGAAAAGAGTGCTTTTATGATACAACTTTTTAAAAACTACCCTCTATTTCTAAGGTTTTGGATAGCAACTGTTGCTTCTCAAATCGCTTCAAGAATGCACTCACTTATTTTGATATGGCTAGTCTATGAGTGGAGCAATTCAGCCTTTATTGTTGGCGTGACCATGATAGCAGCTTCTCTGCCTTCAGTTCTTATCTCTCCATTAGCAGGAAGTATTGCAGATAGGCACAACAAAATAACATTAATGTATATTGCTGATTTTATTAGGATGATAACCCTTTTGGTATTTGCTTATCTCTATTTTGAAGGTATCTTGGATACAACAATTCTTATAATAGGAACTATATTTATATCCATATCATCTGCCTTTTTTAATCCCGCTTCAATGTCCATATTACCACAATTGGTTAAAAAAGAGGATATCACAAAAGCAAATGCTACAGGTCAGATAAGCTCAAGTGTAAGCTCAATACTTGGACCACTATTTGGTTCTGCTATGATAGCTTCACTGGGGGTTACAAATGCTTTTTTGGTAGCCGCATCACTATTTTTGGTATCTGTTATTTTTCTTATTGGACTTAAAGAGATAAGTTCTGATATTGAAAAGCTAGAAATCTCAATTTTAAATGATATAAAAAATGGCTTTAGTCTCATAAAAGAGTATGAGATAGTCTCAAAAATGATTTCAAAGTTAGTAATCATCAACTTTTTCTTCTCTTCTCTAGTAATAGTTGCACCTATATTAGCTGATGGTAATGCTACTTCATTAGCGTTTTTTATGAGCTCACTTGGTGTTGGGATGTTGTTTGCTTCACTCTTTTTATCATCTAAGATTATAACCATGAAGCCAACTCTATTTTTGTTTTTATGCCTATTGATTATGGGTTTAGCTTTTGTAAGTTTAGGTTTATCTAATAATTTTAACATTTACATTATATCAATGTTTGTAATCGGACTAGCTTTAAATAGCTTCAACATCATAACTATTTCAATATATCAAACAAGCTTACCACAAAAAAGCCTAGGTAAGATTATGGCTTTGGTTGCTGCTGTATCTATATCATTGCAACCAATCAGTTATGGTATTATGGGGGTTTTTATTGAAATAGTCGGTGTTACTTTTGTTTTGGTTTTAAGTGGACTTATTGTCTCTATTGGTGGCTTGCAGATATTAAAAATAAAAAAACTAAATGAGGAAAAATCATGAAATACATAGATGAATTGTTTGAAATAAAAGATGCCTTAAATCACACAGAGTATAGCGATAAAGTTTTTTTTGAATCGATGAAAGAGGCGTTTTTGCATCATTATTCAAACAGTGAAGTATATAAAAATATTTGTGATAATGAAAATTTTAAGATAGAAGATGTAAAAACCAAAGAGGAGTTGTACAAAATCCCCCACATCATAACAGATGCTTTTAAATGGCATGATCTAGTCTCAATAGACAAAAAAAACATAGTTGCCACTTTTACTTCAAGCGGAACTAGCGGACAAAAAAGTCATATTTCATGGGACAAAGACTCTAAAAATAGACAAGAAAATATGCGTAACAATATCATTAATAGCTATGGATTGATAAGCACTGAAGAGGTAAATTATCTTATTTTTGCTTACTCTCCAGCAGTATCTGAAGGAAAAGGTGCAGCTCATGCTCATCAGATGTATGCAACTTTTGCCCCCGCAAAAAATAGGGTTTTTGCCATAGATGCAGATAGTAATGGTGATGCTTTTTTTAGTGAAAAAAGATGTGTTGAGTATTTTGAAAAGTTCAGCAAAGATAGAAATGCTTTACGGATTATTGGATTTCCTGCCTTTATATATGAAACTCTCTTATATATGAAAGAGCATAACATAAAATTCAATTTTCCAAAAGAGAGCCTTATTATTATTGCTGGAGGTTGGAAAAATGCACAAAATAAAGCAATTCCTTTTGAGGAATTTTACTCTTTGACAAGTGAACTTTTAGCTATTGATAGCTCTCAAATAAGGGATGTTTATGGGTTTGTAGAGCATGGTGTTCCATATATTACATGTGAATACAATCACTTTCATGTACCCATATATTCAGAAGTATTTATAAGAGAACCAGGAACTCTAGATGTTTTAGAAAATAGAGAAAAAGGACTTCTACATGTAATGAGTCCATATAATTATGCACAACCAGCATTAAGTATACTCTCTACTGATTATGCTATTGCTTATGAAAACTGCCCCTGTGGAATCAAAGGAAAGTACATTGAACTAAAAGGACGAGCTGGGTTAAAAAAACATCAAGGTTGCGCCATAAGTGCTACTGAGCTACTGAGTGCAAAGGATATGTGAATGTATGAGTTTTTTCTAAAAGTTAAACAAAAT
Organism: uncultured Campylobacterales bacterium; assembly: GCA_964484395.1. Taxonomy (GTDB): domain Bacteria; phylum Campylobacterota; class Campylobacteria; order Campylobacterales; family CAZAFM01; genus CAZAFM01. The sequence goes on from CAZAFM010000066.1 coordinate 3,947, forward strand.
GTAAAAGCATATAGAGAGTTCTTAGAGGATAATTCAGCAAATAATATTAAAGAGTGGAGTGAGATACCACTTTGTGATAAAGCAAATTATCTTTTAAAATATCCTATTGAAGATTTGGCTTTTGATGATATATCAAAAGCTTTCCTAATAGGAACTTCTAGTGGATTTTCAAAAAGTGGAGCTGTCTTTTGGCTAAAAGAAGCAACAGATGAGAGTGCCTATCTAGAAACTGTAAAAAAGATTTTTATAGATGAGTATGAAATTGATAAAAATAAAACACTTTTTGTTATATCTCTGGCTTTTGGGACTTGGATTGGTGGTATGCAAATAGCCACTACTCTTCGCTCTCTTGCAGCTAGTATGGAAGGTGTCACTATTACAACACCTAGTTTAGATTTGAATGAGGCGTCCCTGATAGTAAAGAAATTTGGAAAATATTATGACAAGATTATCTGGGTTTGCAATCCATCAAGTATAAACATCATATACTCATTAATAAAAGATGATGACTCTTTACTACAAAAGAAGATAGCTTTTCCTGTTGTAGGAGAGTATTTTAGTGAAGATTTTCGAGAAGAGATTGCCCTAAAGCTTGGGTACCAAAAGGAGTATGCTTTTAGCATCAAAACCGGATATGGTTCTGCTGATGCAGGAGATCTGGGAATTGAATCAGAGCATACTATAGAGTTAAGAAAGTTTTTTAATAGAAATTTGGAATTGGCAAAAACTGTTTTCAACAAAAAAGAAGCACCTATGATGTTTGTAAAAAATCCACACGCCTTCATAGAGTGCCATGATGGAAACTTAATAGTAACAAAAGAGCAGTTCATACCGCTTGTAAGATACAATACAAAAGATTGTGGAAATATTTTAAGAAAAGATAGTATAAAACATCTAATTCCTGAGAGCTTATATCAAAATCTACCTGATGAAATTTTGTATATTTTTGGTAGAGCAAATGATAGTGTTATATTTTACGGAACAAATATTGACATAGACCAAATCAAGAAGTTTTTATCATCTTTAAAAAATATGAGTTATGGAGGACTTTTTGAAATCGAAGAGATAAAGGAGAAAGATATCTCTTGTTTTGAATTTACTATTTATGTAGATGAGATAGATGAGAATTTGAAATTAATTTATAAAAAAGAGTTGATAGAGTTTTTAAAAAGAAGTTCAAATGAGTTTAATGCAAAGTATGAAAAGCTATCCAACGCGGCGGGGAGAGAGCTTATAAATGTAGTGCTTAAAGAGATTAGTAAACTTACAATTGATAAAAAACACCGTTACATAAAGGGCTAAATAATGATAGAGCAGATAGATAGAGAATCCTCTATGCAAAGGGCAAGGGAAGTTTTCAAAATCGCAAAAAATAGATCAAGATTTTATAACAATAAATATGCTTCTGTCTTGGAAAATGATGACTGGGAGAATATCCCCTTTTTAACAAGAGATGAATTGTATAAAAATACCTATCCAAGAACAAAAGATATGCTCACAAGGGATTTAGAAGGAGTTGTTATTACCTCCACAGGAGGCTCTTCTGGAATGGCAAGATATGGGGTTTTGACTCATAAAGAGTTTGATGAGTACTGCAGTGTGCAAGCAGAGTCTTTAAAGCTTATAGGTGTTAGCAAATATGACTTCGTTGCAAATCTTTTTGTAGCTGGCAATCTTTGGCCATCATTTTTTGCTTTGGCAAATGTAATAGAGAAGATAGGAGCAACACATCTTCCTATTTCTGCAAATATTGAGATGGAAAAGATTCTTGGATATATTATGGAGTTTCGTGCAACAACACTGCTTAGCTTACCAACTGTTTTTATTTTCTTGGCTGATTTGGTTTTGAAAAATAATCTTGATGCAAGTTTCGTAAAAACTATCGGATATGCAGGAGAGCATATGAGTGATATGATCAAATCTCATCTAAAAAAAGCTTTTAAAAATGCCAATATAGAATCCCTAGGTTACACCAGTGCAGACTGTGGCTTGATGGGGTATCAGTGTAAAAAGTGTAGCTCATTAGAATATCATATACCTAGTGGATTTCAATATATAGAGATTTATAATTTTGAAGAGAATAGATTTTGTGCAGTGGGAGAAAAAGGGGAGATAGTTGTTACAAACCTAGGAAGAAGCTCACTTCCTATTATAAGATACAGAATTGGTGATATAGGAAGATTTAAGAAGGATAGATGTGAATGTGATGATGCAAATCCTATCTTGATTTTAGAAGGAAGAGCTGGGGAGGATTTCAAAATCGGAGGAGCTTATATCTCTATAGATGCGGTTGAAAGTGCGATAGAGGAGTTTGTCTCTCTTGATGGAATAAGTGCAAATTATCAGTTTATTTTAGAAGATATTGATGAAAACAAGATGAAAGCTACTCTTCAAATAGAATCTTCAGACATAAAGCAGTCTAGCTTACACACAAAGAGTATCGAAGAGAGCTTGAAAAAAGAGATAGATGAGCTAAAGGTTGGTGAAGAGATGGGTTATTTGCGAACTGAGGTTACTTTTGTAGCCAACGGAGTCTTAGAGAGAAGCCCAATAACTGGCAAAATAAAGCATTTTTCTGATTTGAGAATAGGGAGATAGTATGGAAGTATATTTATTTGGTCAACTAAAAGAGATTGATGGTTTAACTAGCTCAGAAGTAGAGCAAATTGTAAGTGATGCAAAAGAGATTGAAAAAAAGCTTGCGGTTATTAAGCTTGATGATATATTGAACATTTTTCAAAAAATCTCAGATGCTTGGCTAGAAGAGGACTATAAGTACAGAAAGATAGCTCTTGAGTATCTGCCTGAAAAAATTGGTTTTAGTAAAGAGATGATAGCTGAAGGAATAAAAGTTATGTCATCATTGCTTAGTAGGGATGGAATGCAAACAAGACTATTGAGTGATTTAGAGCAGATGAGCTATCTTGATGACTGGACTTATAATAAGCACTTTAGAGGATATATTAAAGCTGAACCTCTCGGCGTTGTTTCCCATATATCAGCGGGGAATGTTTTTGTTGGAGGGGTTGATTCTCTTATACAAGGTATTGTTACTAAAAATGTCAACATAATGAAAATGTCAACAGTAGATCCAATCTTTCCAGTACTTTTTGCAAAAAGTCTTAGGGATTTTGATTATACTGGCGTGCTTCACAAGGCTATGGCTCTTATAAACTGGAAAGGCGGAACACAAGATGTAGAAAACATAATCAAAAAAAAGTGTGATGCTATCGTTGTTTATGGAGGAGCTGACACAATTAGAGCTTATAGAAAAAATCTAGGTTTGCATTGTAAACTGATCGAGTATGGACCAAAATATAGTTTTGTAATGGTTGAAAAAGAGATGCTATATAAAAGAGGTTTAAAAGAGTCTGCAAAACTTATAGCAAAAGATGCCATTATGTGGGAGCAATCAGCTTGCTCATCACCTCATACTGTATATGTTGAAGGTAGAGAGAGTGCAGAAGAGCTTTTGATAGAGATAGGTAAAGCCTTTGATGAGTGGGCAGATGAGATTCCTCAAGGAACAGTTTATGGGGATGAAGCAGTTGAGATTACAAAAGTAAGAGAGTTAGCTAAAGTAAACAAAGCTTTAGGCGATGGGGATTACTATTTTAGCAAAAAAAATCTCAGCACCATAGTTTATCAAAGCAGTACGGAGTTTCAGGTCTCTTGTCATAATAGAACCTTGTTTTTGAAAGCAGTTGACACCTTGGATGATGTTATTGATATAGTCGCACCAATGGGTGAATACATACAGACCGTAGCAATACTAGCAAGTAATCAAAAATCAAAAGAGCTGTCACTAAAGCTTGCCTCATTTGGCGCAGATAGGTTTGTTGAAATCGGAAGGATGTCTTCAAGAAAACATGGTACACCTCATGATGGAACAAGAGGACTTAGTGAACTTATTAGATGGGTATCACTAAGCAGAAATGACATAGAGATAGACTGGCAAGTTGGTGCACTATGGAGCAGGTATAATAAACATGATGACGGATTTGACTACCTTCCAAATAGTGCGAGAGATAGTCTAACACTTAACAGAATCAAGAGAGTAGTTGATATAGCAAAACAAAAGTCTCCAATTCTTTCAAAAAGATATGATGGAGTTGAGTTTAACTCATTTGAGGGTTTTAGAAAAATTCCTTTTATGAATGGTGATGATTATAAAAAACATCTTCCACCCTCTGGGGATGGCATACTTACAGAAGATGCGAGTAGGAGTAATTTTATATTTTCTAGCGGAGGAACAACAGGCGCTCCTAAGAATGTTTACAGAACAACGGATGAGCAATACTTCAACGCAGTAAGGCTTGGTAAAGGTTTAGCCTTATCAGTCTTTAATGAAAGTGATACTGTAGCAAATCTACTTTTTGCAGGAAACATGTGGGCTTCATTTATATCATTTACTCAAGCACTTGAACACACAGGTTGTACGATACTGCCAATAGCAGGTAATCACAGTATGGAGGAGATTGTCAATAATCTAATTTTATATAAGTCAAATGCAATCATTACTATACCTTCAGTACTTCTCTCCTTAGCTGAGTATGTTCAAACTAACAATATAGACTTGAAAATTAAAAAAGTAGCAACAGGAGGAGAGCATCTTTTTAAAGAGGCAAAAGACTACTTAAGAAAAACCCTTGGAGTAGAACATTTTGCATCTACTGGTTATACCACAAATGACACTGGAGCGATAGGCTATCAATGTGAATATATGAGCGGGGTCGAGCATCATGTTCATGAAGATTTACATTTTGTTGAGATACTAGACATGGAAACAAATGAGCCAATCACTGATGGAAGTATTGGTAAAATCGTTGTTACTAACCTGCAAAGAACACTTATGCCAACTATTCGATATGAAGTGGGTGATGTTGGAAGATGGATAGAAAAAGAGTGTAAATGTGGTCGAAAAACAAGGATATTTGAACTTCTTGGAAGGGGTGATGATATAGTTATTATTGGCGGTGGTAATATAACCCCAGATATTATATCAACTGCTATATATGAGTTTGAGTCTTTGAGCTCTCATTTTCAAATGCTCATAAGGCTGGATGGACAAAAAGATGAGCTTACAGTTATAGTAGAAGCAAAAGAAGATAGTTTTGAAGATATATCTGATAGCGTAAAAGAGGCTATATTAAATCTTTCTAAAGAGTTAAGAGTCATGAGCAAAGAGGGACTTATAAGTGAAGTAAAAGTAAAAATAGTAAAACCAAATAGCCTACAAAGAAATAGCAAAACTGGCAAGTTAAAGTTGATCTTGGATGAAAGGACTCTACAATGATAGAGATTGTAAAAAATGAAGATTTGGTTATAAAAATAAAAGATAGGCTAGATGCAACAAATTCTTCAGAAGCTATGCAGGCTGTAGATGAAGCATTAAAAGATTTAACAGCCGATGTCAGGCTTGATGTCTCTGAATTAGAGTATATAAGTAGTGCCGGACTGCAAGTCGTGCTAAAGTGTGCAAAAATATCAAAATCAGCTGGCAGGGAGATATATCTTGTTGGAGCAAAAGATGGTGTTTTGGAAATCTTTAAAATATCTGGCTTTTTGAGTTTTTTAAAAGAAGTTTAGTGGTAACTCTAGAAGAGGCATTTGAGAAAATTAAAATTTTTTGTAATAAATATGATATTTCTGAAGAATTACACTACAAACTCAATCTAGTTGTAGAAGAGTTGGTGGTTAACATCTTAAGTTATACAGACGCTAGGGAGTACAATCTCAATCTAGCGTATAAAAATAGTTCATTACATATAGTCATAGATTATAAAGGAGAAAATTTCAATCCAAAGAAGTTTATTAAAGAGGATAAATGTCTTGAAGATATGGATTATGGTGGCTTAGGGTTATTGTTGGTAAATTCATTATCAAAAAAAGTTGAATATTCATATAGTGAGTGTAAAAACATTGTTAAAATTGAACTTTAAAATAGACAACATACAAAAAAAGATAGTTTTCTATATTGTAATAATTACAATTCCTCTGTTTTTGGTATCCTCTTATTTAACTCAAGATTATATAAAAGAGGAGTTGTATCAGTCAGCTTTACAAAAAACCCATACAATCAACCTAAGAACAGTTAAAAGCATAAATACTTATTTGTCTTCTAGAAGCGAATTCACTAAACAAGCTTCATACATGATAAAAGATAATAGCCAAGATTTTCATGATGTTTTACCTTTTTTAAAAGACATTGTCATATCAGCTCCATCAATTTTTGGTAGTGCTTTGGCGATTGAGCCTACATCTGTTTTGGGGCAAATATACTGTAAATATTATTATAAATCTAAAAACAGTGTTAGAGAAAAATATCTTCTTCCACCCAAATATGACTATCTCAACTCATCTTGGTATAAAAATGTAAAAGAATCAAGAAAACCTACATGGAGTGAGCCTTATTATGATAAAGGTGGTGGGGAAGTTTTTATGAGTACATACTCTTTTCCTATTGAGGATTTGGATAATGAGTTTTTGGGTGTTGTCACAGCTGATATAGAGCTTGCTACTCTTGATAGAAAAATACAAGAACTTACAAAAATGGAGGAAGGATTTGTTACTGTTGTATCACAAAAAGGGCTTATTATATCCCATCCAGATAAGAAATATAGTCTAAAAAAATATTTAGATTATTATGCAAAGGATGTAAATTCAAAAAAAATAGCAGAAGTTTTTAGTGAAGATAAAGAAAAAAATGGCGGAGTTCATAACATATCTTTAAATGGTGAAGAATATATTGTACATACTATGCATATCCCTCAAACATCTTGGATAGTAGGGGTGTTTCTCAAAAAAAGCATACTTTTCAAACCACTTTCAGACTTACAAAAAAAACTGATAATTATCTCTATAGTAGGGCTTTTGCTTATTCTTTTTATGGTGATTACTGTATCAAATCAATTAAAGATTAGTGTAGCAAAAGATGAGAAAATAAAGCATGAATTAACATTAGCAAGCAGAATTCAGCAGAGCTTCCTGCCAAAAAAAAGTACAATCATAACTCAAAATTTTAGTTTAAGTGGTGTTATGAAATCTGCTAAAGAGGTTGGTGGTGATTTTTATGGCTATAGATACAATGAGAATCAATTATTATTTTATTTAGGAGATGTATCAGGTAAAGGAGTGCCAGCATCTTTGTTTATGATGGCTTCTGTTATGCTAATCGAGGATGCGATAGATAACTCATTTGAACCTTCATATATCACTAAAATAGTTAATAATAAGCTTTGTAATTTATCTACTCAAGGTATGTTTGCAACACTGATTGTTGGTGTTATTGATTTTGAAACTATGGAGCTTGATTATTGTACTGCAGGACATCCTCCTTTTTTAGTAAAAGAAGCAGATTCAGTATATACCCCAATGCCTGAGTTCTATCCTCCGATTTGTACTTTTGAAGATTTAGAATATAAAAGCAGTAGTTTAAAACTAAACAAAAACTCTACTATAGTAATATTTAGTGATGGAGTTAGTGAAGCTGGAAATAGCAAAAAAGAGCTTTATGGTACGGAAAACCTAACAAAAGAGTTGTCTTTTATTGAAGATAAAAGCAGTGAAGATATTAAGAGAGAAATACTAAAAAACATAAAATTTTTTACTAAAGATGAGCCTCAAAGTGATGATTTAACGCTAATTGTTATAACTATATAATTTCAAAAAGAGAGCTAATTAAGATATTTTCTGCTAATTTACACTAAAATACACAAAAACAAAGAAGTCAATATGAAATACATAGTACTAGATACAGAGACGACAGGCATGGAAGAAGAAGATAGAATTATACAGCTCTCATACTTTATCCTAGAGAATGGTAAGGAGACTATTATCCACAACGAGTACTGCAAAGCTCCAGTAGATATCAGATATGAAGCAATGGCTGCACATCATATTACCCCTGAGATGGTGGATGGAAAGCCTGAGTTTTGCAATACTAGTGCTACAAAAACACTGTATGAGCTAAATGAGCCTGAGAACTATCTTTTTGCTCATAATGCCTCTTTTGACCTAGATATGCTTAAAAAAGAGGGTTTTGAGTGCAAGATGAAGATAGTAGATACCCTAAGATGCGCAAGACACCTCTTTCCTGAAAACGACTACCACAGCTTACAATACTTCAGATACGCCCTAGGACTATACAGAACAGAAAAAGAGCAAGCCAAGAAGATAGGGCTGAACATACAAGCTCATGATGCTCTAAGTGATGTGTTTGTACTAAAGATGTTTATAAGTGAACTAACAAAGATGCTCTCTCCAGAGTACAAAGGAATAGATGCTATAAAGCATCTAGTAGAGCTATCAAATACACCTGTTTACTATGCTAAGCCATTAAGGTTTGGAAAGTATAAAGGAAAGACACTCAAAGAGATTGCAGAAAATGACTTAGGTTATCTACAATGGGCGTTTCAGAATATGGACAACCTAGATGAAGATATGAAGTGGTCTATACAGAAGCATTTGTAAGTGACCTACCCTGCTAATATGCTACTTAAAAGATATTGATGTTAATCTGTTTTGTAATGAGGTTTTAAAGCTTTCTTAATATACTAGGGGTAATAAGAAGTAGCAAAAGAAAGGTATTGATTGAAGGTAGCAAGTAGAGGTATATTTAAAGGCACAAACAGAAAGATGACAATCTCCACATTTATTGTGATGAGTGTTGCTGTTTTTTTGACTGCATACTTTCCAGAGATTAGCACCAACAGTATAGAGAGTACAAGAGTGTTTCTTAACCCCTTTTTGGAATGGTACTATGTGATACTTGTGGCTTTTTTGCTTTTTTTTATGATATGGCTGGGAATGGGAAGGTATAGAAACATACGCTTAGGTGGAGACCTTGAGCAACCTGAGTTTACCTTTTTTTCTTGGATATCTATGCTTTTTGCAGCGGGAACTGGTGTCGGGATTTTGTTTTGGGCAGTCGCTCAGCCTATTATGCAGTTTCAAAACAACCCTTTTTCAGGTACAGATATGGATCCAGAGGCAGCTATTATAGGTCTATCACTAGCTTATTTTCACTGGGGTCTTAATGGGTGGGCGATTTTCTCTTTTATAGCTCTTGTTATGGGGTATTTTGCTTTTAGGCATGATTATCCTCTGACTATTCGCTCTGCACTCTACCCTATTTTTGGAAAATATGCTGATGGAATCTTTGGTGATATGGTTGATATACTAGCAGTCTTTGGGACTATTTTTGGTATTGCAACGACACTTGGACTTGGTGTGGAGCAGATGAACTCAGGGATTACACGGCTTGTAGGCATAGAGCCTTCACTCTCTTTTCAGCTAACTACTATTGGTGTTATTATGCTTATAGCGACCATATCTGTCGTCTCTGGTACAAACAAAGGCATAAGAATACTCTCTGAATCCAACTTCTGGCTAAGTGTGGTTGCCCTTGGTTTTTTGCTGATTTTTGGACCAACACAGTATCTTATAGGTGTAACTATAGAATCTACTGGCTACTACATACAAAACATCTTGAGATTAACATTCCATACCAATGTTACCCATAGTAGTGATTGGCAATCTGAGTGGACAGTTTTTTTCTGGGGATGGTGGCTAGCATGGTCTCCTTTTGTTGGGATGTTTATTGCCAAAATAAGTCGCGGTAGAACATTTGGTGAGTTTGTAGGTGGGGTCTTACTCACTCCAACAATCATAACTATCATCTGGATAGGACTTTTTGGAGGTACTGCTCTATATGAAGCGCTTTTTGGTGGAGGAGGTATTATAGAACCTGTCAATGAAGATGTTGCTTCTGCTATATTTGTTATGTTTGAAGAGATGGATATTGGCTTTATGTCTACTGTCATATCCTATCTTATGGTGGTTCTTATAGCGACTTATTTGATAACATCTGCAAATGCTGGAACACTTGTTGTAACAACAATCTTATCAGGAGGGACAATATCCCCTCCATCTGCGCATAGGGTAGTTTGGGGTATTATTTTGGCTCTTCTAACAGGGGTTTTACTTGTAGCAGGAGGTTTAAAAGTTCTTCAATCAGCTGTTATTACTGCTGCACTTCCTTTTTCTGTGATAATAATTTTTATGATAGCTGGGTTAATAAAGTCACTATCAAATGAAAGAACCGTAACTAGATCAGGTAATGAGAGTACAAGAGTACAAGAACCATGGGCTGTAGAAGATGAGACAGGTGATGAAGCAACAATAATGAACCAACTAAATGAAGAATCAAATGAGAAAAAATAACTCACAAACTTGCGTATATCATCTTCCTAGTCATCCCTCCATCTATGACAAAATCGCTCCCAGTCACAAACCCACTCTCAAGCAAATACTCCACACACTGAGCAACATCTTCTACTCTCCCAACCCTACCACTTGGATGCTGTAAGTCATCCTCTTTTGTTGGGATATAGTCTTTATCTGTGTTTATCCATCCGGGACTTATAGAATTTACAGAGACTTTGTGAGATAGAGATATGGCTAGGGCATGAGTAAGTGAGCTTATCCCGCCTTTTGAAGCACTATATGCTTCAGTGCCCTCTTCTGACATGATAGCTCTTGTTGAGGCTATGTTTACTATGTGACCTTTTGAGTCTGTGAGCATATCTGCAAACTCACGAGATAGAAGATATGGGGCTCTTAGGTTTAAAGAAATGATACTCTCCCAGAGCTCAAGGCTTTGCTCACTTAAAGGAGTTTGATTAAAAACCCCAGCGTTGTTTATGAGTGCATATAGTGAGTCATGCTCCTTTTTTATACGAGCCACTACACTAAAAAGCTCATCACTATCTCTTAGGTCACAGATATATGTTTTGTACTTTTCACTTTTTTTGATATCCACTCCTATGATGTTGTACTTTTTATCAATATGCTTTGCTATGCCCTCACCTATCCCAGAGCTTATTCCTGTTATTAAGACTGTTTTTTTCATGCATCTCCTTTATGGTTTAGTACAGATCTCACTTAATTCTCTTTGTGTTAAAATACCAAAAAAAGAAAAATTATGCAAAACACCAAACCACTATCTATAAAACTATTTCACGCCCTTTTGAT
>CAZAFM010000067.1:0-14632 GCA_964484395.1 uncultured Campylobacterales bacterium
TACAAAATTGAAAAATTATTATTTAGAACCTATACAAAGCCCTAAAGTTCATAAATATAAAGTAGATTTAAAATTATTAATGTAATTTACAAGTGTTTTAGAGGTAGAAAACTTAAAGATTTTTTTATACCAATACAGTCTCTTTAATCCTTATCTTGTATAATGCATCTAAACTATATAAAAGATGGAATATATAATGCATTTAGCAGATAATAGCGAAATCAAAACTCTGATATATCCAAATGCTGGAAAGAGTGATTGGAAAGTTGCTTTTAGGCAATATATTGACACTGTTGATAGGTTTATTTTTGTTGACATAGACTACAATCGCAAAGATATAGAAAGCTTTAAACAATATCTGTGTGAATATGCAACACTAGATGATGATGAAAAAATATCAGAGCCATTTGATAGTGAAACAGATGATAGTAAAACAGAGCGGAATAGTGACTCAAAACATTCATACAGAGAGATAAAGAGAGCATATTGTTTTCTATATCTAAAGCACAAGGGTAGAGATAAAAAGATTATCTTTCGTAAGGGCTTTGGGCAGTGTGCACTCAATGAGCTAGATGATGATAGTTTGTATTGTTTTTATCATAGGGGAGATAGCGATGGAGAGAGTGGATCAAATGTCTTTTATCTGGGTAATAGAAATTCTCATTACAAGCCGATAGGTAGGCTTTTTGATAAGATAATCTCAAAAATAGTAGATAAGGGCTTGATAGTAACGGATGGCTCTAATTGTGACTTTGAAAAGCTAAATAAAATCTACCGCTCCATCAAAGAAAAAGAGAGAAAAGAAGCTGTAGAAAAATGTATCAACAAAGAAGTTTGTATAAAAAATATCATTCTGAAATGTACTGCTGTTTTAGATTATAGGTATAATCATACTTTAGAGTGGGAGGTAGATAAAAATGAGCTTTTATACACTAGATAGAAACAATCAAATTTACGGTGACTACATTAAAAGACTTGGTGATATTGTTAAAAGCTATGATGGCAAATATGAAGTTACATTAGCGATTAGCACACTGCAGTCTCTTCTAACTGTTCTAACAGAAAGTAAACTTTACAGCAATCAAGATGATGCGATAGAAAGCTTGAGCTATGCAGAAGGTAAGGAAAAAGTTAAAATCATCAATACAGTTATTAGCAAAAAATCTTTTATGGGCATTTCAGAATCATCAATTATAGAAAATACTTTTGACCAAGATTGCACAATCAAAGATATTTTGAAACATATGAGAAATGCGCTGAGCCATCCTGTAAGTGGAGCTAAGAATAGAGACACCCAGATAACGGGATTTTATACTGTTCAAGGAAGCACTATTGAAGAAATCGTTTTTACTGATGCACCTGATAGCGATAGTTTTAAACTTGGCAATCCTAAAAACTTTGAAAAATACAAAGAGGGGAATGGCTTCCCTAAATCTGCATATATAAATAAAGTGGGTAAGGAAAACATGGTTCTTGTAGATGGAAAAGTCTACAGAAGATATATTAAAATTAAGCTCTCAACCGTGGAGCTTAAACTACTGGTTTTAAGCTTATGTGAGTTATTTAGTGAATTTATCACAAAAGCAGAAGACCCATCGTATCTAAGGAATAAACTTTCTAATAAGTTTGCTGCTTAAGAGTTCTTAAGAACTCTCCAAGGCTTCACCTACATTTAAACGCTTGCCCTATAATCGTTATATTTGTAGTTCCCATTGAGCCCCAATAGCTTGAATCATGCATTTTTTCCACAAAGATTATATTGCCACCCATTTCATGTGTTTTATTTCTTAGTTCGTTTCTAGCGCCCATAATCATTTCATCATTAGGTGTAAAGTCACCACTGAATGAATTGCCTTGCGTCCCTATTACATCTCCCAGATACTTACAGTTTGTCTCGCTAGGTCTCTCGTAAACTATCTTAACAATCTTGGCATGTTCATTTAGCTTTTTAGCTGTACATCCTGTCAATGAGGTAAGCAATATCGCTGTAAATGAAAAGAATAAAAGCTTGTACATCACACACTCCCATAACTTAGCAGTCATATTATTTTATTTAAACTAAGCCTTGTTTATTATTACTCTAATTGCTCAACAATATTATATATTTTTTCTTGAGCTTTTGTTAGTACCTTAAATTCTACCCTCCTAGATTTTATATTATCTTGGGTTCCATCTTTTTTATAGATTAGCTTTGCAAATGACATGCCGTTTGCCCTAAATTTTTTTTCTAGCCATTCTCTGTTAGTATCTATTTCCTCATTTTGCAAATTATAGCAGTAGGTTAGTACATTATTTGCTCTAGCTTGAGATAGTTGCATATTGTTTAAATAAATATCTTGCTTGGATGTAGTGCTATTCCAGCCATACGAAGTATGACCTTCAATCCTAATTTCGTCAATTTCATCAAAATATTTTTTTGATGATAGTAATTTAATGTATCTTGGGAAAAAATTATCCAAAATAGCCTTGAATTTATTTGATATTTCACTGCTTCCTGCAGAAAATAGCACCTCCGGAGAATTAAATCTGAAAACATTTTCTTTGGTAATTTCTGCACCCCAGTTTTTTAAATCTTTTTCAAATTCTTTATGCAAATCGTGATTGAGTGCTTGCTGAGATTTGCGATATGTCATTGCAATTTCTTTAACTGCTTGTTGTTCGCTTTGAATTTGTATCATAAAAGCGATAGCAATAAATAGAAATACCATCATTAAACCTGACATCATGTCAGATATATTTATCCATTCTTTATTAACCTTCAAACACTATTCCTTTTTTTATACATATAAAAATCTCGATATGATGCATTATTTCTAATGTGTCCATGATTATATTCTTGAGAATGACACTCAATGCATAAGACTTTTAAATTGCTAATAATATTGTTTGAAGGATTGCTGTCAATATGATGTGTATGTAAAAAATGTTTTGCATTTTGTAAATTTATGGCACACTTTTGACAAGTATAGTTTTTCATTCGTTTTAACTCTTTTGATATTTGATTCCAATTTTTAGCATAAAAACTAGGTACAGTCTCTAAGTCATCTCTGAAGTAAATATAATCTAAGCTATTGAAATAATTATCTGAGAATGATTGCTTTATATACTCTTTAATACTGAAATTTTTCTTTGTATACTGCCTATGAAATTTTATATTGTATTTGTTTAAGCAGTTCCCACATATTTCAAGATTAATAAATTTAGTATCGCTTGAATCATATTTGTCGCTTATTACCATTAGAAATTTACCATCGCTTCTAAGTGTTTTTTTGTATCTATATTCTTTTCCTTGATTTTTCATATTTGTTAATGTGTTACAGTTAAATATATGAAATTTTGGGTACTTCCCATATTCTTCAACAACCCATTTTTTAACTTCACTAATATAAACAATAGTCTTTCTAACCGTTCCATCTTTTAAGACAGTTATTAATCCATCTTCAGTTTGGAAAATATCACTTAAGTCAGACTCTAATCCAAAATCATTGAATATTTTAATCTCTGTTTGTGCAATTCTATCAAGCTCGAAGCTTTTTACGGCATTCCATAACTCATCAAATCTAGTTAGATGCATGCTAGATTTTGTTGCTCATTTCCATAATTTTACTCATATGCTGCAAAAATGAATTATAGTCATCTCTAAATTTATTTGTAAGTGATGTTAAGGATTTATTAAGTTCTCCTAGACTCTCAGGAAGCTGTTTCTCAATATCTTTTTTCAATTTTTCATTATCTTTAGTTAGCTGGCTTAATGTTTCTGATTGATTTGAGAGAGAACCTTTAATTTTCTGCGAAAAGTTATCGATTGAATCAGTAATAAGTTTTGCTTTTTCACCTATTTCATTCATAGTTTTTAAGTGTATTTCAATATTTTTAATTTGATTATCATTAGTTTTTATAGTTTCGTATAATTTAGTATGAGTTATATCAATTTTTTGGTAATTTTCAGTCATACTACTTAGTTTTTCATCAATATCCTTAATGCCAGCTACTGCTTTACTCAGTGCAACCTCAAATTCTTGAATTGAATTTTTATAATTTTCTTGCCAGTAAATCATATTTTTAACTGAGTCGTTGAGTTGTTTAAAATTATCTCCGAATTGCTCCGTAAGATTCTTATTGAAATCCTGTATAACATTTTCTAAGGCTTTAATTATTTCTTCTGTAGCCCCTCTAGCTAAAGTATCAATCGCCTCCTCAAGGGATTGATTGATTTTGTTCAAGCTGTTTTCTAAAAATTCAAATAATAGTTTTTGATTACTTTTCATTTCTTCTTTAACACTTGAAATATCCTGTGATAAAGATTTTATATTTGTATCCATAGAATCTAATTTTGTATTAATTAGTGGCAATATCTCTATATTTTTACTCAGTTTTTCATCAATACTTTCTATAGCTGATAACTTATCTAATCTTTCATCAATTGAGTGTAAAATTTGAAGCTCATCCTCTAACTCTCCATGTCCATCTGATTTCTGGATAGCTGATAAAAGTATTGATAAAAACATTCCTCCTATAGAAGTTATAAATGCTATTTTTAAACCTTCTAATAATGATGGAACGCTATCTTTTATATTTGATGTATCGAATCCCATTAAACCAATAAATATTCCCACGAATGTACCTAGTACACCAATGCTAACAATAATGGACTTGTAATCTTGATGTTTATCTGTTTTGTAACTTCTGTAGTCTTTATATGAAAATAAAAGCATAAAGAAAGTAAATAAGCCTATAACTAAAAGCGTTTGTAATGAGTCAGTCATAAATGTTTTCCCTTCTGGCTTAATTTATAATTTTGGTTTAGGTTACGCTTCATTTGTTAAGTTTTATTGTAAATGTTTATCTTGGTCTTCTATATGGATCACTATATTGATCATCAACATCAGAGTATATCTGAAAAATAAATATACCTATAATTATTGCCAGCATTATAATTGTCATGATTATTTCTACTACTCTCTCATTCCATATAAATTTAAAAAAAATAATTAGCCCAATTACGATGAATAAAAGTATAATTTGTGATTCCATACGAACATCATGGGCAGTAGTTGCATATATTGAGCTACTCCATATAGCAAATATTAGAAAGTTTCTAATCAAAATAACATCCTATAAAATCAAATCTCATGACAATAACTCTAGCCCCCATCAATCTTCACAACTTTCACATTCAAAATAATTTTTTAACTCTCTCATATCACTTTCGCTTAGTTCATCCCTATTTTTCAACATCCACTCCTCAAAAGGTATCTCTATCTCAAAAGCCCCTCCACCCTGAAAGTCTAGCTGATATCCGTTGTAGCCTATATATAGCTTATGGTCTCTGATTGTTATATATGCGTATTTGTAGTAGTCTTGTTTTTTGGCGGTTTTTAGCCTTGGCTTTGTCCTGAAGGCTTCTTGCTCTACTATCTCCTCAAGCTCGTTTTCAAACCTCTCTTTGTCTATATCTATCTCTACTTTTATAGCCTTATCATCTTTGGTCAAAAAGTATGTTCTTGAGTAGCTAAAAAAAGAGTCAAGAGGAAACACACTTACCCTTATAGATGCTAGAGGTGCCTCATACTCTGCTGTGACTTTGATGTTTTTTGATTCGCACTGTGCTTTTCCATCATATCTTTTTACCTCAGAGCTTATGAGTTCGTTTATGAGCTTTGCTTTTGGGTCGCTACTTGGCTGACATACAGAGAACTCTACAAGTCTGTTGTCTCTACCTGTGTATGTATGGCTGTAGTACCTATTGCCTGTCTCTACTTTCTCCTCTACTGGAGTCATTTTGTTTGTCATAAAGTCAAAAGTAACGGACTTAGTCTCACTACAGTCTATATCAGAGGCAAAAGCCAAAGAAGCCACAAAAAGGATAGTAGTTATAAATTTAGTCATACTGCAGAGCCTTAGTAGTAAAATATAACTGATTTTAGCTAGAAATCCTTAAAGTTGTGCTTTTGTTTGTTATATAAATCAGTCATTATGTAAAACCAAGTGAAATAAAAGTCTCTGGTTTGTATTCTGGCTACTGTTACCCTCAGTGTATATGAAGGGCCTATGTAATTATGTCCTACTGTGTAATTTACGCAGTAGACAGTTCAAAGTAGATTCTTCGCATTCGCTCAGAATGACAACACTACCGTCACCCTGAGTGCATACGAAGGGTCTATGTGGAGTGTCCTACTGGGTAATATACACAGTATGCAGTTCAAGGTAGATTCTTCGCATTTGCTCAGAATAACGGGTGGTAAAAGCCCCTAAACTAAGACCCATACCCTATCACACCCACTCCGTACTTATCTCTGAGGCTTTTTATTGCTAGTTCTGCTTTTTGTGTTTTTTTATCTTTTTCCCAGTTTAGTAAGGAGAGGGGTTTTTTGTGGTTTTGGGTGAAGTTTGACACTGAAAGCACTATTCCATATATATCATCCCTATAGACATCAAGCTTTTTAAACTCCTCTTTGCATAGCTTTATATAGAAGCTCTCACTAAAGCTCTCATCTAAAGTCACACTTCTTTTGCTTCTTTGGTCACTACTGTACTTTAGTTTCATATAAAAAGTAGTAGGGTTCAGCCCTAGTGTCATAACTGTATATGATAGATGTGAGGCTAGTATAGATATGCGCCGTAGCATCTCATCTCTACTGCTAACAGGCTCAAACATCCTTGATATACCTACACTCTGCCTAGAGCTAGCCTTCAAGCAACCCTCTCCATCGCTCCCCTCTATCTTAGCGTATAGGTCTCTTCCATACTTCCCCCATGAGTAGAGTAGGCTTTTAGCATCTTTTATCTCACCTAGCTTTTTTATACCTCTACTGTGAAGCCTCCTTGTATATGCTTTGCCAATCCCCGGAAACATCTCTATATCTATATTTTTTATAAAATCCTCTATCCTATCTTTAGGAACGACTTTTATTCCGTATGGTTTTGCAAAGTTTGTAGCTAGCTTTGCTATCCATTTGCCACTACTAGCCCCTATGCTTACTGGCAGGGAAAACTTTTTCTTTATCTCTTTTTGAAGTCTCTTTAAAAACTCCTCCGTATCCTCATCCCTAACCCATCCTTTTAGATCACCAAAAAACTCATCTATACTATACTGCTCTATCTCTGGGATTTTGCTTTCTAAAAACTCTTTTAGCTTGTGAGATATGAGATAGTAGCTATGATGAGACTGAGGTATGACGACCGCTTCAGGACACATAGCTAGAGCCTCATATAGCCTTGTGGCGGTTTTTATGCCTCTGTCTTTGGCTTCATAGCTTTTAGCTACTACCATCCCTCTAAAAAACTCTCCTTGCTCATCATAAAAAACCTCCCTGCTTTGTCTGCAAAAAAGACACTCACACCCTTTTAGGATGGAAGTATGGACAAAACTCTCTCCCTCTTGAAGCTCGCATGCTTTTATACTTTGAAACTTATCATATAGCTCATTTGGAGCAAAAGCACCTGACCTTTGTATCTGGCTTACATTTTTTAGGGGAGCTTTATCAAATATAGCCTCATCAGAGCTGTTACAGACTATCACAGGGTGGTTGTTTAAAAAGGGGTGTTTTTGCCTCTCACATGAGACAAAAAAGCAGTCAAGGTCTAGGTGGATTAGCATCTATCTAGAAACCTATAGAGCCCGTTTGCAAAAGCTTCCGCATCTTTTTTAGAAAAAGGTTTTGGTCCTCTTGTTATCTCTCCACTATCTCTTATCTCCGACATTAGATTTCGTATAGCTAGCAGGCTTTTGATATTATCCTCGCAAAAAAGCTCCCCTCTATGGTCAAGCCCCAAAGCTCCTTTTGATACGCACTTATCTGCTAGCGGTATATCTGCTGTGATAACAAAGTCACCCTCTTTTACTACATCTACTATATGGTTATCAGCTCCATCTATGCCTAACTCTACTATCTCATAGGTTATGTGAGGTGACTCACCTATAAAGACTTTCTTATTTGATACAACTATAGTTTCTAGGCGTCGTTTATTGATAGCTTTTAGGATGATAGGTTTTAGGGTGTTTGGAAATGCATCTCCATCTATAAAAAGTCTCATTTACTTACAGACATCTCCGATATGAAAGAGTTTTACCAACATAGACCCTCTTGTAGTTTTTATGTATTATAACCTTTTTGGTCTATGTTGTAAATCAATGAAGTGACGCTTAAAGACTAAGACTAGTCTTTATTAGGCTCTCCGCCCATTTGTGATTGTAGGTAGTTTTGAAGTCCTATCTGCTCTATAAGCTCTAGCTGAGTCTCTAGATAGTCTATATGCTCCTCAGTGTCAACTAGAAGCTCATCAAAAAGCTCTCTTGAAGCATAGTCTCTTACCTCTTCAAAGTATGCTATACCATCTACCAAATCTTTTCTAGCTGCTATCTCTAGGTTTAGATCAGACTGAAGACACTCAGGTACATTTTCACCTATCATTATCTTATGCATATCTTGGACATTTGGAAGCCCCTCTAGAAGTAGCACTCTCTCCATTATTTTATCAGCGTGCTGCATCTCTTCTATTGACTCTTTATACTCATGCGCATAAAGAGCATTCAAGCCCCAGCTTTGATACATTTTTGCATGTACATAGTACTGATTGATAGCTGTTAGTTCATTTGTGAGTTGTCTGTTTAGTATCTCTACAGATTTGGTATCTAGTTTCATAGTGCATTCCTTTTCCATAATTTGTTATTAGAAAAGTTTATACCATTAACTTTTAAGACAAGCTTTACTACTGCACTCCTCAGGACAACTCTGTAAAATCTTTTTTGCATGATCTAAACATTTTCCGCATCCACTACCTAGTTTGCATATATTTTTTAGCTCTAGTAGAGATGATGCACCACTGCTTGCAAGCTCTTTTATCTTACCCTCATTTAAGCCATGACAGTTACAGATATACACCGCTTTCTCCTATGTTTTTTGATAAGAGAATTATACCATATAATTTTGAAAATTGTTATCATAATTGACTAAATTTTCATCAATTTACTTTTTGCTTCTCCATCACTCCATATTTTGATATGATTAGAGATAAATAGGAGATATTATGTTTGAGAACTCATATTTAAGCCTTAGCAAGAAGTTTTATAGCAGACAAGAGCCACGAGCTTGCAGAGAGCCAAAGCTTTTTTGTTTTAACTCAACCTTAGCAAAAGAGCTAGGGATAGATATAGATGATGAAGATGAGCTAGCTCTTATCTTCTCAGGAAACAAGGTGCTGGAGAGTTCAGAGCCTATTTCACTTGCCTATGCAGGGCATCAGTTTGGCTACTTTACTATGCTAGGAGATGGAAGGGCAGTGCTTTTAGGAGAGCTAAAAGATAGTGAAGGAAAAAGAAAAGATATACAACTAAAAGCCTCTGGAACTACACCGTATTCAAGAAATGGAGATGGTAGAGGAACTCTTAGTGCGATGCTAAGAGAGTATCTTATAAGCGAGTCCATGCACGCCCTTGGAGTTAGAACCACTCGGTCTTTAGCAGTTGTGACTACGGGGCAGAGGGTTCATAGAGAGATTGTGCATCCTGGAGCTATTCTAACTAGAGTAGCTAGTAGCCACATAAGAGTTGGGAGTTTTGAGTATGCAAGAAACTTCCTTGATTCAGATAGTCTAAAGGCTCTACTAGAGTACACTATAGATAGAGAATATCCATATCTTAAAAAGTCAAAAACTGTCGCTTTAGACTTTCTATATGAAGTGATGAAAGGACAGATAGAGCTTGTAGTAGAGTGGATGAGAGTTGGGTTTATACATGGTGTTATGAACACTGATAATGTCAGCATAAGCTGTGAGACTATCGACTATGGACCTTGTGCTTTTATGAATGCTTTTGACCCTTTGACTGTCTATAGCTCTATAGATAGATGGGGAAGGTATGCTTTTGGCGCTCAGCCCTCCATCACGAAGTGGAACTTAAGTGTTCTAGGCTCTGCCCTACTTCCTATTATAGACACAGATGAAGAGATAGCAGTTAAAAAAGTAGGTGAGATGATAGAGGGTTTTGATAGGGCTTTTAGAGATAGATATATGGATATGATGTTTAGAAAAACAGCTCTTTTAGACAATGCTCAAAACTCTGAGCTTCTAGGTGAACTACTATCTTTGATGCAAAAAAACGGGCTTGATTATACAAATACTTTTGCACTTCTATCTATGCCAAAAGATGATGCTTTAAGCCTCATGGATGATGAGCTAAAAAAATGGTACAAAATATGGCTAGAAAGAAGAGAGGATAGTGATATAGCTACCAATACTATGCAGCGCTCAAACCCCACACTAATCCCTAGAAACCACCTAGTAGAAGACGCACTTGAGAGTGCAGAAAATGGAGATAGAGATAAGTTTGATGAGCTTTATTTAAAGCTTCAAAACCCCTATGACTATACAAAAGGGGTTAGCATACTAGAGTACACTCCTAAAGGTTTTGATGAAGGGTTTAAGACCTTTTGTGGGACTTAGTTATTACTCTTTAAGAGTGAAGCTTTGTTCACTGCATCTTGAATAACTGCACTAAATCCTCCCCCTATCTCGCCCCATCCAGAGATGTTGATGAGATTTGGAAGTAGTCTGCTAAACTTCTCTCTATGTCGTCCACTCTGCAAAGGAGTTTGAGAAAACCCATATATCGCTCCCTTAGTAGCTTTTGTATATCTCTCCATAGTCATAGGAGTGGCTGCCTCATAGCTTATAAGTGAGTCTATAATATCTGGATATAGCTTTTCTACTCTTTTTAGAAGTATTTGCGCGCATCTCTCTTTTTTCTCTTTGTAAGCAACTTCACTAAGCTCACACCACTCCTCATATCTATCAGTCACAAAAAGAGATACTAAGCGTCTATTTTTGTCGCTTAATCCACTATCAATCGCCCCATAATCAGCTATTTCCATATCTCTAGACTCAAACTCAGAGTATGAAGAGGATGATAGATTATCCATACTTTTTGCCTCACTATATACAAATGTACTATATGCTCTACCCTCAGGCGCTTTTGCTCCATCTACTACCATATAGACACCAAAAGATGATGGACCTATTTTGGCGTTTTTGTATAGTTCGAAGGTCTCTTTATCCAGTGAGCTTTTATTCTCAAGTGCATCTACTGCCCATAGTGGAGAGGCGTTGTTTATAACCATATCTGCCTCTAGGGTTTGGAATTTATCTTTTTTTCTGTATTTTACTCCACTTGCCCTATTATCTTTTGTAAGAATGGTTATTACTTCTGCATTAGTGATAACCTCTCCACCATGAGCTTCTATCGCATCTTTTAGAGCGTTTGAAAGTTTTTGTGAGCCACCTTTGATAAACCACCCTCCTCCTTCAGAGTAGGAGCACTCAGCTATACTAAAAAAGATAGCTCCCAAACTATTTGGATTATCACTGTAGTAGCCTAGCTTATGTAACACTAGAAGTTTTAGCTCCTCGCTACTAAATAGCTCATTCATAAGCTCTGCTACACTTGTTTTATCATACTTAGCTAGGTTTTTATAAAGAATTGGAAAAAGTAGAAGCTTTAGCTTAGCAAAACCTTTTAGAGATGATACTTCATAGACTTCATTTTTAATATCGGTAATTGTTTTGAAGTATTTTTTTATGCTCTCTTTCTCTTCTGGAAAAAGCTCTATTAGCATCTTTTCAAACCCATCCTTTGAGTGAGGTACACTATAGTCGCCACTGTTGGTTATCACTCTGTAGTTTTTAGAAGCATCTACTATTTCTAACTTATCATATATTCCAAGCTCTTTTAGTATTTGGGCTTTAAAAGAGTCTTTGCTTAAGTCATCTATCTCATGCAGTGCACCTTCTATATGAACTCCACTTCTATGCCATGTGGTTGCATACCCCCCTACTCTAGCATACTGTTCAAGAAGTGTTACACTATATCCTTTTGATGCAGCTATAGCTGCGTAGGTTAGTCCTCCAAGTCCACCACCTATGACTACTATATCTTTTTTCAAAAAATCCTCCTATGCTTTATCACTCTATGTTATTTTTTGATTTTGATGATAAATTTAGCCCCTTTGTCACTATTTGTAGCAGTAATAGTTCCTTTTAGTCTATGGGTCACAAGAGAGTAGACCATATAGAGCCCTAGTCCCTTGTCCCTTGTTTTAAAACTAGTTGTAGCGTATGGTTTAAATATCTCATCAGGTAAAAGAGCTTCATCAATCCCACCTGCACTATCCTCTATGATAATATACTCATCCTCGCTATCTCCATAAGCTTTTATAAAAACATCAACACTATTAAGTCTTCTCTCCTCTGCTATCTCTTTTGTATTGATAAAAAATGTAGTAAAAAACTCTACCCACTCACCTGCTTCAGCAGTTGTTCTAAAGTTATCATCTATATCAGTCTGTAGGTTTATAGTATTTGATACAAAAGCTCCAAAAGATAGCTCCCTAGCCTCTTTTAGTCCTTCACTTATAGATATCTGCTTTGTTGATTTTTTCTCATAAAAGGCAGTAAAGTTTGTGATAGTCTGAGATAGATCTTTGATTTGATTTAGCGACCTTTGTATACAGTCATTTATATGGTTTTTGTTTTTAACACTACACTCATCTATAAAGTCTTCTATATTCTGAATCTCTAGTGAAGCCACATTTAATGGTTGTCTCCAATGATGAGCTAAATCTACAAGTAGTCTATCTAAGGCTTTTCTTTTTGACTGCTCATATATTACTGCATCTTTTTCTCTAAGTTTTTTGATAGAGTTCTCAACCTTTATCTCCAACTCTTTATTCAGAATATCTAGCTCTTTTTGAACTTTTCTTCTTTTAGTGATGTTATACAAGAGAAACAAAATGATAGCAAGCTGAAAAACCATCAGAACTATAAAAATATTGTGGTAGTAGAGTAGTTCTTTGGTTCTTTTGTCCACCTGACCTTCAAGGCTACCACTATAATAATCAATAACTTCTTTCATCTGATTTATATTACCTATGTCATGAATAACTGAGAGCAGAAGCGTTTTGTCTTGATGTACAATTGGGCTTGAGTACACCTCTACGCGGGTTGTTTCACCACTTTTTAGCCTATGCCTAAAAATAAAATAGTTCCTATCCTCCAAATCTGCTGATTTCATCTCATTTGCAATTTGACTTTTTGTGAATGTGTTAATGTCTTGAATATTCATATCCTCAAGCTCCTCAACTGAAAATCCATAAAACTCTGAGGCTGAGTTGTTTGCTTTGATTATTTTTCCACTTACTGGGTCTATCAGTAGCATTATTGAGCTATGATTATCGATTATATCATCAATTGGCTCGGCTCTAACAACAATAAAAAAAACAACTATAAAAAAAATATATTTTCTCACTAATTTTGCCCTTTTTGCTCTCTTCTTAAAAAGCTTTTTTATATAATGGATTGTTATAGTACAAAAAAAGAAATTAAGGATAGATGTGAATAAAAGAGCTGCAATTTTTGACCTAGATGGAACCCTCATAGACTCACTAAAAGATATAGCACTTTGCTGTAATGAAGTACTAAAAGAGCTAGATATAGCAGAGCATCCGCTTCCTAAGTATAGTGAGTTTGTGGGTGATGGGGCGTATGTTTTGATAAAAAATGCACTTCCAAGCTCAAGTCCTGAGGAGCTTATACAAAAAGCCCTTAAGAGGTTTAAAGATATATATGAAAACAACATTTACGAGAACACAAAAGCCTATGGAGAGATAGATGAGCTTCTAAAAAGACTAAAAGATGAAAACATCCCTGTAGCCATACTCTCAAACAAACCTCATAAGTTTACCCTGAAGTATGCGGAGAAAATATTTAATGGGTATAGCTTTGTAGAGGTTTTTGGACAAAGAGAGGATATACCCATAAAGCCAGATTCACAAGCTGCCCTAGAAATCTCTAAGATTATGGATATAGAGCCTTCTGATATATACTTTATAGGTGATACTGCTACAGATATGAGAACCGCAAAAAATGCAGGTATGAAGGCAATAGGCGTTCTATGGGGGTTTAGAGACAGAGAGGAGCTTGAAAGCTCTGGGGCTGATTACATAGTCTCAAACCCTAAGGAGATAGCGGATATCATACTTAGATAAAAACATCAGACTTTTGCAAAGTCTCCTCCTAGAGGACGAATTTTCCCCGCG
The DNA here is from genome assembly GCA_964484395.1 of uncultured Campylobacterales bacterium. Classification (GTDB taxonomy): domain Bacteria; phylum Campylobacterota; class Campylobacteria; order Campylobacterales; family CAZAFM01; genus CAZAFM01. The sequence goes on from CAZAFM010000067.1 coordinate 14,091, forward strand.
GTCTTAGCCTAGCTCAAAAGTAAGTCTCTGGCGCTAATAGCACTACTCTCTTATCAGCTCATAAGCGCCATATGTCATTACTCCGACAAAAAAAAGTGCAAGAACTATCATAGTAGCAGTTGCCATTATAACTCTCCTATCTCTTTTGTTTTTTTTCTAATTTTGTGAATCATAGCTAATGCAATCAACCCAAGCGAAACAAATACAAAAGCTCCAATCCAAAATAGTACATCAATTGTATTTGTCCTAAATGATGATACTAATCCACCGCCTACTGCCACCATCAAAGCAATACAGACACCAAAATATGTTCTAAGGCTACTCAGCGCTTCTTTCATCTCATCAATCTTAGCCATTTAGCACCTCGATTTTTATGTTATGTCATTATATCACATTATAGACTAAGAAATTAAAGTGAAACACAGATATTACCTTTTGCAAAAGACAGCTTTGTGTCGTTTAGTTTTAATAAAATGAATTACAAATCAAAAGAATATATCATCATCCTCACTATCATCACTCTTACCCTCGATAGTCACTTC
>CAZAFM010000068.1:0-14620 GCA_964484395.1 uncultured Campylobacterales bacterium
GGCAGCTTAGAACGGTGAAGATATCAAAAAATCATTTTGAAGTGGAGCGGGAGACGGGGGTCGAACCCGCGACCCCAACCTTGGCAAGGTTGTGCTCTACCACTGAGCTACTCCCGCAAAAAAGAGGTAGAATTATACTTTGTTTAGATAAAAAAAGCAAGCCTATTTTTTGTATTTATAAAATAAGTTTAAATTTTTTCGCTTTTTCTTGAAGGATTTTATCTGCTTTTTCAAGATTTATGAGTAGGGACTGGCTGGTCAGCGTGGCTTTTAGTGGCAGGAACTTTTTATATGTAGCCCAAGTATTTGGGTACACATCTCTGCCCTTTTGAAAAAGAACAAAGGTGGTTGCTGCATTTATGTAGCCTTTTAGAAGGTTTCCAAGATTTTTATTTTCTCTTCTTACATCCTTCCAGACACCCTCCAAAAACTCATGCGCTTCGAAAAACAGCTCCTCTTCAAGAAGAGAGCTGTATCTATGAATACTATCTTCTATCAAGTCAGTCTAACAAGAGTTCTTCATTATTCATTACGCCAATACCACTATTTATGACATATCTACAAATCTCTTTTGCTTCATCTAAAGAGTGCATTTTGTATGAGCCACACTGCTTCTCGTTCGCCTCGGGTATTGCAACATCTGGCTTTATCATTACTATATCATTCATAGATCTCCACCAAGCCTCTTTTACTCTATCCTCGCTTGGAGAGCCTATAAGACTCATGTAAAAACCTGTTCTGCATCCCATTGGTGAGACATCTATAATCTCTACATCACTAGCATTTAGATGCTCTCTCATAGAGCTAGCAAATAGATGCTCAAGCGTGTGTATTCCCTTTTCGCTTAACATCCCCTCATTTGGCTTACAAAATCTAAGATCAAAAATAGACAAAGCATCTCCAGCAGGAGTACTCATACCCTTTGCTAACCTAACTGCAGGAGCCTTCATTATTGTGTGATCTACTTTGAAACTATCTAATACTGGCATTATACTCTAGCCTCCTCTCTTCTTTGTAGATATTCCCATCTTTCATCAACATGCTTTTGCCACTCCTCTATAACATGCTCATTCTCCTTTTTAAAAAGGTGCTTGAACCTTCCTTGAGCACCAAGATAGTCTCTTATGGGAACTTTATTTTTTGGTCTGTATGTGATGTTTAACTCTTTTCCATTTATGATTTCATATAGCGGAAAAGCGCAACTATCAACAGCAAGGTCACTAACATTTACTGTATCTGAAGGGTCAAACCTCCACTCTGTAGTACAAGCACTAGCTGCATTTATAAAGACAGGTCCTTCTATCTCAAATCCTTTTTGAAGCTTTTTAACCATATCCTTCCACTTATTTGGTGATACTTGAGCTGAGTATGGTATATCGTGTGCTGCCATTACCTCAACTATAGGTTTTTTGTGCTTCTTTTTACCATAACTTACTCTTCCTGCAGGGGAAGTAGTTGTGCTTGCCCCATGTGGAGTTGATGAGCTTCTCTGTCCACCTGTATTTGCATAGACTTCATTATCAAGACAGACATACATCATATTGTGACCTCTCTCAAAGCATCCACTTATGTACTGAAATCCAATATCATAAGTAGCTCCATCACCTGCTATTGCTACAAATTTTGGCTCTCTCTCAGGATTGTAGAGCTTACCTTTTCTTTTTAGAGCATTATACATTGCTTCAGCCCCTGCAATTGCCGTAGAGGAGTTTTCAAACCCTATATGAATCCAAGGAACATCCCATGAAGTATATGGGTATACTGCAGTTGAAACCTCAAGGCAGCCAGTTGCAGTTGAAAGGACAAGCTCGCCTTGAGAGGCATTTATAACCTCTCTAACTATCATACCATGAGCACACCCTGGACACAGAAGATGTGCTCCTTCAAATCTCTCTAAAGTCTGAGAGTACTGTTTTAAGTTTTTAATTCCACTCATTTTCTACCCTTCATAGTAAGCTAGCTTAGGACCTCTTAGTCCTATAAACTGCTGTATAGCTTCGGTGTGCTTACCAGCATCTGCATCTTTTTTGAGTTTAGTATATATCTCCTCAAGATGACCTAGTGTCATATCTCTACCACCTAATCCATATACATAGTTTGATATAACTGGCCTATTAGCAGAGTGATATAGTGCACCACATACTTCATTATACAACATACCAGGAGCACCCGCAGGAAGACTTCTATCAAGTGTAGCTACTGCTTTTACCCCACTAAGTGCTTCTTTTATCTCTTTAAAAGGAAAAGGTCTTAGCATCCTTGGCGCTACTACACCCGCTTTTATACCTTTCTCTCTCATATCCTTAGCACAAACCCTAGCACTCTCAACAGTAGTACCAAGTGCAACTATAACCACCTCTGCATCATCCATTAGGTACTTTTCTACTAAGTTATACTCTCTATTTGTTAACTCTTTAAACTCTTTGAAGGTTTTTTCAGCAACCAGTAGTGCATTCATCATATCATGATGCTGTCTAGCCTTGTGCTCAAAATGCCAATCCTCTTCTGTTTGAGAACCATAAGTAACGGGTTTGGTAAAATCAAGCATAGGGGCTTTTGGTTTGTAATCACCTATAAACTCATAAGCTACACTATCTTCAAGAGGTTTTACATTTTGTGCAGTGTGAGAGCAGATAAAACCGTCTTGGTGTACCATCACAGGAAATCTCACATCTAAATCTTCCCCTATTTTAAACGCCATTAGAGTCAAATCATAGGCCTCTTGTGGATTGAAGGCACAGAGATTTACCCATCCTGCATCACGCCCCAAGTACATATCAGAGTGGTCTCCATTTACATTTAGAGGAGAGGCTAAGGCTCTGTTTACCGCTGTTAGGACTATAGGAAGTCTCATACCAGAAGCTTGATATAGTACCTCAACCATAAGTGCAAAACCTTGTGAGCTAGTTGCAGTAGCAACCCTGCCTCCAGCAGCAGCCGCTCCTACGCATCCACTCATAGCAGCATGCTCACTCTCAACCATAACAAACTCTCCATCAACATAACCATCAGCCAAAAACTGTGCATAGTTTTGAACAATAGGAGTAGATGGAGTAATTGGATAAGCTGCTACAACATCAACCTGCGCTTGCCTAAGGGCTTGAGCTGCAGCCATATTTCCATCCCAAACTTCAACTTGATGTAGCTCCATAACTTCAGCCATTAGTCATCCTTTTTCTTTTCTTCTTTTTTTGGCCACTCTGCCATTATCTTTTCCTCATCCGTGTTCTCATCAAACATTATGAGTGACTTTGGGTTTGTTGGGCATACATCCGAGCATATACCACAACCCTTACAGTGAACATAGTCAATCCCCTTCATCTCGTTATCCCGCACAAGGATAGAAGAGTCTGGACAGTATATCCAGCAGAAGTAGCAGTTTATACAGTGCTCATCGTTAAATACGGGCTTTTCAACCCTCCAGTGAGCTACACTTGCTTCATGAGAGTTCGTCTTTGAGTACTTTCTATCCTCTTGACGCTTCTCTTTTTTCATATCCACTTCTTCATCAAAAGAGAAAAGAAGCGAACCTATTTCAAATTCATTCCAACCAAGATGTTTCATTTAGGTTCCTTTTTAGTGTACTTCTTTGTAAGCTTTTTCTATCGCCGCCATATTTCCTTGAATAATCTTCTCAGGAAGTTTTTTACCTAACACTTTACGCATCGCATTTTGAAAATAGTCCAACTCTAACATATCTGACACCTTCACAAAAGCACCCAGCATAGGAGTATTTGGTATGGCTCTACCTATAGTTTCTTGCGATATTTTTATGCAATCAAGAACATAAACCTCTTTATCTTTAAATTCAGGCTTCTTCTCCAAAAACTCATCTTTACTTAGGTGTGAAGTAATAATATACTTTGTATCCTCTTTAGCATTTTCAGATATATCGGTGATGAATGGTAGATTTGGGTCTATGACAAATATATAATCGGGGTTCATAAACTTCTCATGATTTAAAATCGGTTCATCTGAGACTCTATTGTAAGCTGTCATAGCAGCACCTCTTTTTGCAGACCCATAAAACGCAAATGCTTGCACCTCTTTACCGGTTCCAGCTACAACATCCGCAAGCCCTTTAGCTCCAGTCACTGCACCTTGTCCAGCTCGACTATGCCATCTAATCTCTAACATATCAGCTCCTAGCTTTTATAATTTAGGTCATTGTAGATAAAGGCTTCTTAAATCTCTCTTGTTTTTATATAGGAGACTGCAACCAATATGTTATTTTTAAGTACATTGCACTCTTTTTTAAACAGCTTCATATCCCCATATATTCCCTCAACTCCTACAAACTCTACTCCAGCCTCCCTTGCAGCTAAAAGATCCATCATAGTATCCCCTACAAAAAAAGTTCCATCTTTTTGCAAACCCATTCTTGTAAGTGCTAACATAATCGGTTCTGGATGTGGCTTTGGGTTTTGTACACACTCTCTTCCTACTATTGTCTCAAAGTAGTGACCAATTCCTAGATGCTCAAGTATATCTATAGAGTAGCGTCTAGTTTTTGTGGTAACAACTCCTATTCTTGCAAACTTGCTTGCTAGCTCTATAGACTCTTTTGCACCCTCTAGAAGTGTTGTCTTTGCAGTAGCTATAGTTCTGTAGTGCTTTTTATAGGCATCTACATGGCTCTTGATCATATCTTTTTCTACACCTAGACCTTCAAACATAATCTCTAAAGGATGCCCAACAAGCTTTATTATCTCTTTGGCTTTTGGAGCACTTTTTTTGTGTGTTTCAAAGCTTATACCAAAGCCTTCAACTATAGCCTCAGTAGAGTCAATAAGTGTTCCATCAAGATCAAAAAGTATTGTTTTTTTCAAGGTTTCTCCCACTCTATTAGATTGTGCTCTATGCCTATTATAGATGGTTCTATGTTTTGGATGTTTTTTTTACTAGCTACAAGGTTTTTTGATGAGTAGAGAAATATATATGGAATATCTTGACTTATAAGTTTATATATCTCTTGAAGCTTTTTGTCTAAAACATCCCTATCTACTATCTTCATAGACTCCTCTATAAGGCTATCCACCTTTTGGTTTTTATAGCCTATAAAGTTAAAACCTCCCTTTTTATCAGAACTACTGTGCCATAAAGTTTCTGGGTTTGGGAAAAGAGCTAGTGACCATGCCATAATAAGTGCATCAAAATCCCGTGGCTCAACTATTGTATTGAGAAAAGCCTGCCATTCAACAGCTCTTATACTGACCTCTATTGGTGCAAATGAGAACATATACTGTATAATCTGTGCTATCTGTTTTCCAGAGCCTGATGAGGGAACTGCTATCTGAAAAGTTAGGGGATTTTGCTTATTATATCCAAGTGAGTTTAGTATCTCTATAGCTTTTTTTGGGTTATAATCTGGAAGTTTTATATCCTTGTTGTAGCCTATTGCTCCTTTTAAAAAAGGTCCATTTACTATATCTCCATATCCAAAGGCCATTATATCTATTAGCTCTTCTCTATTTACTAGCATAGCAAGTGCTTGCCTTAGTTTCAAGGATTTGAACTTCTCTTTTTTTAGATTAAATCCCATATATCCATAACTATGACCAATAAGCTCATATATCTTAAATCTCTTTTCAAAATCCAAATCAATCTGTCTAGTGTACTGAAGAGGTGTTAGACTTCCTACATCTAGTTCACCTTTTCTCAAAAGCATAAACTCACTTGCCCTATCGGGAGTAAATCTATATGAAATATTTTTGATTTTAGGCTCACCATCGTAGTAGTCTTTGAAGGCTTCAAGCTCTACATTTTGTGAATAGCTTAGGTTTTTTAGAGTGTATGGTCCTGTTCCTATTGGATTAGTGTTAAAAGAGGATGTCATTATCTCCTCTTCATCTTTTAGTATATGCTCTGGAATTAGTGAGACTAACCATATCTCAAGCGCTCTAAAGTAGGGCTCTTTGTAAACTACCTTGACTCTATACTCATCAAGTGCTTCTACACTCTCTATCTTAGTGTAGCTAGAAGAGTAGGGTGAAAAAATCTTAGGTGAGGTGATAGTTTTGTAGGTAAATACAACATCTTTTGCGCTAAACTTAGCTCCATCATGCCAAAGTACATCATCTCTGAGAGTAAATAGTAGTGTTTTCTCATCTACAAAGTCATAGCTTTTTGCAAGGTCTGTTACTATATTTCCATCTTTATCATACTTCAAAAGTCCACTAAATATTTTGGAAGATATCTCACTTGAACCTGCATCACCTGCAAGGATAGGATTTAGTTTTGAAGGGTTTGTAGATATGCTTAAATAGAGTGTTGAGGCATTTAGAAGTGGTACAAAAAAAAGCGAAAAAAGAAAGAGCCTTACCAAAAAGTATGGTAAAAGCTCTACTGTTTTCATTATCTTTTTGAGAACTGAGGGCTTCTTCTTGCTTTTCTTCTTCCGTATTTCTTTCTTTCAACGACTCTTGCATCTCTTGTAAGAAGTCCATAAGGCTTAAGAAGTGTTCTAAAGCTTTCATCAAAGTTTACCAATGCTTTTGATATTCCATGTCTTAAAGCATCAGCTTGAGCTGAGAAACCACCACCAAGAGTTGTAGCTTCTATATCAACACTACTTAGTTGCTTTGTGATGTTTAGTGGCTGTCTAACTCTCATCTTTTTAGCCTCAAGTCCGCCTAACCATGCATCAAGCCCTATACCATTAACTGTTATCTTTCCGCTACCAGGTTTTAGCCAAACTTTAGCTATAGCTGTTTTTCTTTTTCCTGTTGCATATACTTTTGCCATTACTTACTTCCTTCTACTTGTGCAGTGTGTGGGTGCTCTGCACCTTCATATACTTTTAGTTTTTTTAACATCTCAGCACCTAGTTTGGTTTTAGGTAGCATACCTCTAGCAGCTAGTTTAAAAAGCTTCTCAGGGTTGTTTTCTAGAAGGTCTTTTAGCTTATCACTCTTCACTCCACCAAAAAACCCTGTGTGTCTGTGATACATCTTTACATCAGGCTTAATAGATGTAAACTTCACTTTTTTAGCATTTATTACTACAATATAATCACCACAGTCAACATGAGGCGTGTAGCTTGGCTTATGCTTACCTCTAAGCTTTGTAGCAATCTCAGTCATTAGTCTACCAAAGATTTTTCCCTCAGCATCTACGACAATCCAATCTCTTTTTATGTTGCTAATATTAGCCATCTTAGTCATACTTGAACCTTTTGATTTTAAATAGATGCGGAATTGTACTAATATAAACTTATAGTTAACTGAATTTAAGTGAAATCTAAGATAATTCCTCAACAGTACTCATAAGAGCACCTAACTTATTTCTAACCTCTTTATACTCAAGCTCTGGCTTACTATCAGCCACCACCCCTGCTCCTGCTTGAAGGATTATCTCTTCATCTTTTATCATCGCAGTTCTTATAGTAATAGCACTATTTACATTTCCATTAAACCCAAAATATCCTATGCTTCCACTATAGAAGCTTCTCTTAACACCTTCAAACTCTGCTATAAGCTCCATAGCTCTTATCTTTGGAGTGCCAGTCATAGTTCCAGCTGTAAAAGTTGCTGCAAATAGGTCAAACATATCATATTGACTATCAAGCTCTCCTTCTACATCACTAACCATATGCATCACATGTGAGTAGCGCTCTACACGCATAAGATCGCTTACTCTAACACTTCCCTTTTTAGCAACTCTACCTATATCGTTCCTGCCAAGGTCAACTAGCATGATATGTTCTGCCCTCTCTTTTTCATCTCCTAGCATCTCTTGCTCCATCTCTTTATCTTTTGCATGAGTGGCGCCTCTTTTCCTAGTTCCTGCTATAGGACGCAGGAGGATGTTACTCCCTTCAAGTCTTACCATCACTTCAGGAGAGCTTCCAACTATCTGAAAATCTTTTAGATCAAGTAGGTACATATATGGGGAGGGGTTTTTGGACTTTAGGACTCTATAGAAGCTAAATGGGTCTATATTTACTTTTTGCCTATAGCGGTTTGAGATTAGGTGCTGAAAAACATCCCCACTTCTAATCATCTCTTTTGAGCACTCAACCATATCACAAAACTGCTCTTTTGAAAAGCTAAATTTTCCATCTTCTTTTTTTGTTGCCTTTTTTATCTCAATAAAGTCATGACTTGACTTAATTGAGGTAAATATACTATCAAACTTTTTTGAAATCTCTTCATTAGAGGATATAAGTGTAAGTCTGCTTGTTTTGTGCGAGAAGGCAACTACTACTTTTGGACGCATCATATAAAAATCAGGTATATCCGTCTCATCCTTCAAAGAGTTCATCTTGGCTTTTAAAACTGGCTCAAACTCTTTTACCATATCATAGCCTATATAGCCCACAAAGCCATCTACAAAGTCAACCTTTAGCTCTTGGGAGATAGACAGGTAGCTCTTTTTATCTAACTCTTTGTATCGTTTTTTTAAGAAGGCTAGAGGGTTAGCATCTACTTCTATAGGCTCATTATCACCATCTTTATAGTAGCTTTTTCCATTTTTATGCCATATCTCTTCAAGGGCGCCTACCATTGTGTAGCTAAAATTTCCATCATCATTATTTACTGCACTCTCTAGTAAAAATATCTTCTCACTTGAAAAAAACTCCTCTACCTTATGGTAGATAGATAGAGGAGTGAACTGATCTACTATCTCGCTTTTACTATATATCATTTCACTTCATACACAAATGCGTTCTGGTTTATGCTCTTTTTTGCTTTTTCAAGGTCAGCTTTTGCAGCGCTTCTGCTACTATAAGGACCTATAAGAGTTCTAATAATCTCTTTTCCATCTCTATCTAGTCTTTGAAGTTTGTAGCTAAAGTCACTATCACTTATTTTTTGTAAAAACTTCTTATCTGGATCATGCTTGACATTTGCACCAACTTGCAGGTAGTACCCTTTTGGCACATCTGTACTACTACTACTACTATCTTGTTTAGGACTCTTCTCTTGTGAAGTCTGAGGTTTTTCTGGTTCTCTTTCAGGCTCTTTTGGAGCTGTAGTCTCAGGCTCTTTTGGAGGCGCTGGTAGGTTTTTGTCCTTTATATCTTGAATCATTTTGTCAAACCTATCTTCATTTTCGCTCTCAGGTGCGTTCTCTATGGGTACTTGCTGAAAGTTTGTATCTTCACTCATAGGCTCTGGCATTACCTCCTCAGTAGTTACGCTCTCCTCAGTTACTACTTCTTCAGTAGGCACTGCACTTGATTGCTCTTCACTTTCATCTCCATCACCACTTAGTGCATACACTATAAAAATAGCAAAAATAAATACTAGTAACCCTGCAGCTGAAAAAAGAAGTATCTTCTTTGAAGCTGCTGTCTTGTTTTCGTTCTCATCAATCAGTATGTCTTTTAACTCTTGCTTATCTTCCATCTCTACTTCCTTTTATAGGTGTCGTGCCCAGCTAGCACCTCTCTCTTTTGCGTAAACCTCATAGGGAACTGTGAGTATATTAAACTCTCGTGGCATCTCATCATTAGGAAACACTCTCCACTCTCTTGGTAGTCTTTGAGAGAGTTTCATTGATAGCATTTTACCCAGTTGATAGGCTTCATGTAAAGTAGTATGACCTTTGTGTACATAAAGATGCAGATGTCCAGGTGTTGGACTCTCATAAGCCGTAAAGTTGATAAAGCCCTCTTCCCTAAGAAGAAGTTGTGCTCTGTGCCAAAACCTGTCAGTATTTCGTCCATTATAGTCAAATACGATATTTTCTACCTTATCTCTACTGTTTATGAGTGAGTGGGCTACTGTTATCTCTCTTTTGAAGTGCTGATCTAGAACTTTTGAGGTTAACATCTCATCCACTCTTTGAAACTTATTAAAAAATGTCCTTCCTCCATGACTTATTCTATCTACTGTCTTGTCACTCTTAACCCAGTAGTGAGAGGTTACCATTTTTATAAGTTTTAAATCCATCTCTGTCATATTATCTCCTAGTACGAGGCTCTATCATACGCCTTAAATTTAAGAGCTAGCTCTCTTACGCCCTCTCTTATCTCTTTTAGTTTTTCTGGACTGTTTATGTTATCAAGCACATCAGCTATAAAGTTTGCAATCATCTCAAACTCACCCTCTTTTAGCCCTCGACTTGTAAGAGCAGCTGAGCCAATCCTAACTCCGCTTGTAACAAAAGGGCTTCTATTTTCTCCAGGGACTGTGTTTTTATTCACTGTAATACCTGCAACCCCTAGAGCCTCTTCAGCATCTTTTCCGCTAAACTCACGACCTAAAAGAGATAGCAGAACAAGGTGATTATCTGTTCCACCACTTACTATATCATACCCTCTTTTTGTTAAAACTTCTGCTAGTTTTTTTGAATTTGCTTTAACCTGCTTTGCATACTCTTTCCATTCTGGTTTTAGGTTCTCTTTGAAGCCTACCGCTTTTGCAGCTATAGTATTCATCAAAGGTCCACCTTGAGTTCCCGGAAAGACTGCTTTGTTTATCTTTTTGCTAAGCTCTTCATCATTTGTCAAGATAAGTCCACCTCTAGGACCTTTTAGCGTCTTATGAGTGGTAGTTGTGACTATGTGACAGTGAGGGAAAGGGTTTGGATATTCACCCGCAACTATAAGTCCAGCTACATGCGCTACATCACCTAGAAGATATGCACCAACACTATTGGCTATCTCTCTAAAGCGCTTAAAATCAAGCTCTCTTGAGTATGCACTAAACCCACACACTATGATTTTTGGCTTTACAATCTTAGCAATGTTCTCTAGCTCATCATAGTCTATCAAGCCATCACTATTCACACCATAAGAGAAGCTTTTATAGTTCTGTCCTGTAAAGCTTGCAATTGACCCATGAGTTAGATGTCCTCCATCATTTAAAGACATACCCAAAAGCTTATCATGAGGCTTTAAAAGTGCTACATAGACTGCTGCATTTGCCTGAGAGCCAGAGTGAGGCTGTACATTTGCATACTCACAACCAAAAAGCTTTTTAGCTCGCTCAATGGCTAAGTCCTCTGCTTTATCAACAACCTCACATCCACCATAATATCTTTTATGAGGATAACCCTCTGCATATTTATTCGTAAAAACACTACCTACTACCTCCATAACTGCTGGAAATGTAAAGTTCTCTGAAGCTATCATCTCAAGCCCTTCATTTTGGCGCGCTAGCTCCTCTTGCATCAAATCATAAATCTCTTTATCAGATTGTTCTACATACATCATCAACTCCTATTGTAACAATATAAATCATAAAATCTTAAAGCAAAGCACCAAAGGTGCGTGAGCTTTCTGCTGAAGAAAACTCAGCGTTAGCGTAGCCTTTAGGGGCTTTGCCGCTAAAGGCGTATCACTCATAGTGACTTTCAACCCTCATAGCTGGAAAAAGTATCACATCACGGATTGAGTGCTGGTTCGCCAGTACCATCACTAGTCTATCAATACCTATACCCTCTCCAGCACTTGGAGGCATACCATATCCTAGCGCTCTTACAAAATCCTCATCCATCTCACATGCCTCTTCATCACCTGCCTCTTTTGCCTCTACTTGAGCTTTAAATCTTTCATATTGATCAATTGGGTCATTTAGCTCATTAAAGCCATTAGCTATCTCTTTTTTAGCAATAAATAGCTCAAATCTTTCAGCTATCTCACTATCTTCATCACTTCGTCTTGCAAGTGGTGAGATCGATATAGGAAAGTGCGTAATAAAGGTGGGATTAACAAGCTTATCTTCAACGAACAAATCAAAGAGTTCAGCTTGCATATGTCCTAGAGTTAAATCTCTACTTATCTCAACACCACTCTCTTTTAAAAGCGCATGAGCTTTGCCTATATCCTCTACTACATCTCTACTAACTCCACCTATCTCAACTATAGCATCTACATATTTGATGCGTCTAAAAGGTTGGCTAAAATCTAGCTCCATATCATCATACGGAAGCTTTTTTGGAAGCTCTAGTTTATCAAAAAGATATCCAAAAAGCCTCTCAGTAAAGTCCATCAACTCCTCATAAGTTCCATAGGCTTTATAAAACTCAACCATAGTAAACTCAGGATTGTGAGAGTGATCCATCCCCTCATTTCTAAAGTTACGATTTATCTCAAAAACAGCTTCAAACCCACCTACAATCAATCTCTTTAAATACAACTCTGGAGCAATCCTTAAGTATCTTTGTACATCCAAAGCATTATGGTGTGTCACAAATGGTCTTGCATTTGCACCACCTGGGATTGGGTGCATCATAGGGGTCTCTACTTCTAAAAAACTATTTTCTTCAAAAAAACTTCTAGTTAAACTAACTATCTTGCTTCTTAAATGAAAAACTTTTTTTACATCTTCATTCATAATAAGATCAACATACCTATGTCTATACCTAAGCTCTTTGTCCGTTAGTCCATGATACTTCTCTGGAAGTGGAATAATAGCTTTTGTTAGAAGTTCTAGCTTTGTACTATGAAGCGTAAGCTCCCCTGTGCGTGTCACAAAAGGAAAGCCAGTAACTTCTATAATATCACCTACTTCTATGTGTTTTTTGATGATTTTAAAGGCTTCATCACCTAGGTCATTTTTGCTGTAGTATATTTGTAACACTCCCTTTTCATCTTCTATCTTAGCAAATGCGGCTTTGCCCATTAGACGAAGAAACTTTACTCTTCCAGCTATAGTAACTACTTCATTAGGTAGAGTTCTATCATCTCCCTCTTTCTCAACTAGTTGAGAAAATCTCATCTTAAAGCCACATGTAGTTATATCTCTTTGTGAGTTGTGTCGGTATGGGTTTATACCTAGCTCTTTTAGCTCATTTCCTTTTTCTACTCTTTGGCTAACATACTGGTCTTTAAAAAACAATTCCTATCCTTTTTTGGTTGTGTTGTTGTCTGCTAGTATCTTCTCTTCACTAAAGGGGTTTTTGATTTTGAGAATCTTTGAGCCAACTTCTGTAAAAACAGGTATCATCATACTATCTTTTGTATAGTCTACTGTATTAGCCTTAATAACTGTAATATTCATCAAAGCATAAGTGATGATAGACACCACTACAAAAACCTTTCCAGCACCAAAACTAAATCCTAGCAGCCTGTCTAAGCCACCTAGTCCACTTAGTTTCATCATAGATGATAGTAGCTTGCCTGCAATTATCATAAGCACCCAAAATGAGATGAGAACCACCACAAACCCTACAAGCATCATTGTATTTGGATTATCAAGCTTAAAGAGGTTATCACTTATACTCTCAGCTACAGAGACCCCATATCTTGAGCCAAAGTAAACACCTCCTAAAATACCTGCTAATCCAAACGCCTCTTTAAAAAATCCGCTAAAAAGTCCTTTTAAGCCTAGTAGTGCTATAAGTGAAATAGCTACTACATCAAATATATTTACACCATCCATTATAAAACTCTTTTATTTTCATTTGAGTGGTAATTTTATAATGTTTATGTTTAGAATCTACTTTTTGTTAGTGTATGCCCAATATATAAACCCAGCTATGGATATTCCCACAAATACCACCAAAAATACAAGTAAAAATACTTCAACTGCCACTTTTTAACTCCTTCTCTCTTAGCTGCCCACATGCTGCTTCTATGTCTAGTCCCCTACTCTCTCTTATGGTACAAGTAACGCCTTTTGACTGTACAAAATCCCTAAACTCTTCCATTGCGTTCTTTGCAGGTCTTCCAAACTCACTTCCAGAGTATGGGTTGAAGTATATCAGATTAACCTTTGCCCTGATACCATTTAGTAGTCTAACTAGTTTTTTTGCAGACTCTCTTGTGTCATTTAGTCCCTCTATCATTAGGTACTCAAACATCACTCTTTTTCTTCTATCTACTGGAAACTCTTTAATAGCCTTTATAATACTCTCTATATTGTAGGCTCTATTTATTGGCATCAATCTATCTCTTAACTCATCATCAACAGCATGAAGTGATATAGCTAGGTTTACTTTTAAATCTCTCTGCCCAAGCTCAACTATCTTTTTTGCTAGTCCACTTGTTGAAATAGTCTGCCTTCTACTTGATATATCTAGCCCCTCTGTTGTGTTTATAATCTTTATAGCTCTCTCAAGATTATCAAGATTATCAAGTGGCTCACCCATTCCCATATAGACTATATTGACTGCTTTTTTTGGCTGAAGTCCTATGTCTTTTTTAATAGCTACTATCTGGTACACTATCTCCCCAGGACTTAGGTCCCTTACAAAACCACCTTTAGCAGTTAAGCAAAAAGCACAACCTATCTTACAACCTATCTGAGTAGAGAGACATAGAGTGTATCTAGCCTCGCTTCTTATCTCTCCATCCTCTACTATCTCCTCTTTCATAAGAAGCAATACAGCTTCAAAACTGTGTCCATCCTCTGTTTTAAACAGATACTTTACACTACCATCTTTACTTACTGACTTTGTATCAATCCAGACTTTATCAAAGTAAAACTGCTCCTCATATATATCTCTATCTTTTTTTGAAATGTTTTTCATCTCTTCAAAACTATCTACATATTTCTGATATATCCAGCTATATATCTGCTTTGCTCTAAAGGCTGGTTTTACTTTTGTTTTTAGCTCATCAAGTGTTAAATCATATATGTACTCTTTCATCTATACTCTCTCACATACTCTTCTAGTTTTTTCATAGAAGACTTTAGGTTTGATAGGTACTCTCTATGGGCATCTTCAT
>CAZAFM010000069.1:0-14158 GCA_964484395.1 uncultured Campylobacterales bacterium
CTTATATAGAAAACATAGTAAACTATCTAATGGGTATGAGAAGTATTAACTTTTAAATAAATAACTAAAAACAAAATATGGATAAATTTACTCAACTTTCGCACATAAATTCCAATAAATTAACGAACTCAAATTAATTATTAAAGTCCATAAATAGCCACTTTTGAGTATAATATAGTCACCACAACACCATTATACAGGGCTTATTTATGAGCAGTTGGAGTTGAAATTAACTTTGGAAATTATTTGTCTTGATTTTTCAGACCATTATAGTATTTCAGCTAGCTTATATCAGTTCTCTTTAGCATATTATGATAAATAGCTTTTATCTTCCTGTATGCTTCTATTGAGAGAGATATTGATTCTGCAATCTCATCTTTATTGTCTGGATACTCATGAGTAAGCGTGTTTCTAAGCTTCCTAAAATCAATCCACTCATCACTCACTGGAAGCAATTCAAGCTTTTCAAGCCTATTTAACACATCTATAAGAGCCATACTTTCTCTATACTCTTGTAGCTCTTTTAAAACAGCAGGAAAAAGCTTATCACCCATCCTATCTTGTATCTTTGCAAATCTATAAACAAAAGAATCAATCGCTTTAATCTTCTCTATGTCTTCAAAATCAGAAGACTCAAGAGGTATCCATTCCTTAATCTCAGGAAGTATCGCATCAACTCTTCTAAAATGCATATCCAGTTCTTGTTTGATTTCATTTATACTTATCAAAGCTTCACACCCTCTTTTTTTGCTATTTTAAAAATGCTCTTCTCTTTTTGGTGGTTATTTATGATTAAATCTACCTTTTGCTCACCAAATCTTTTCTCAAACTCCCTTAAAAAAGCAATCTTAGATGACAGTAGATTATCCTTCATGCTAGTCTCAAGGTATATATCTATATCTCCACCCTTTCTGCTCATATCAGCCCTAGAGCCAAAAATCCACACCTGCTTAGAGTTAAAAATCTCAAAAGACAGTCTCTTTATGAACTCAATCATCTCTTGCTTTAACCTAACTCTCATGATAAGACCTTAAAATTTTTAAATATCATAACATAATGATGAAACAAATCAATAAATCTGCATACTTGAGCAATGCACGCTTCCATGTTGCTTTATAAGCGTGCATGAAGGGATAGATATGATATCCCTATCTCTAAGAACTCCGCTTAAAACTTCAAGTGCGACCTCATCACTTCCACATCCATAGACTGGGACTAAGACAGCTTCATTTATTATAAGGAAGTTTGCATAGGTAGCTGGGAGTCGCTCACCATCATGATACATAGGCTTTGGCATTGGCAGGGCATAGAGCTTAAAAGGTTCACCATCTTTATCTCTTAGTGACTGTAGCTCCTCTTCCATCTTTGCTAGCTCCTCATAGTGCTCATCATCTCCATCTTCACACTTTACATAAACTATACTCTTCTCTCCAACAAACCTAGCTAGTGTATCTATGTGAGAGTCCGTATCATCACCCGCTAGATATCCATGACTTAAAGTGTGGATTTTTTTTACACCTAGCTTTGTTTTTAGTATCTTTTCTATCCCTTTAAGACTTAGATGTGGGTTTCTATTGGGCTCTAGTAGGCATCTGCTAGTTGTTAGAAGCTCTCCGCTTCCATTACTATCTATACTCCCACCTTCAAGTACAATTCCACCTACTTCAAGGTATTCAAACACGCCAAGATTTAGGAGGTTTTTGTTTACCTGATTATCAAGATTCGCAGCAAACTTCAGTCCCCATCCATTAAAAACAAAGTTTATAGGAATAATCTTTTTATCTTCATACACACTGACTACTCCATAGTCTCTTATCCAAGTATCATTTGTAGCAACCTCTAGGACTTCTAGGTTTTTTACCTCACCAAGCCTACTGAGAACATCATCTTTTTTCTCACAAAGCACATAGACTTTTTGATAGTCTGATATCGCTTTTATCATCTCATCAAACTCATCCCTAGCCTCTTCTAAATACTCTACCCAGTCACTCTTTTCATGTGGATATGAAATAAGAGTTGCTCTTTGTCTCTCCCACTCTGCAGGTAGTCTTCTTGTATATTCTGCCATATTAGCTCCTAAGCCTTAGACTTCATAAAAGATTGCTCAATCCTCGACATCATCACTCTCAAAAAGCCTTCTAACTTTGCTCTAAGTTTTGTTTGTTGTCAATATCTTTCATCTTCATACCTAGCTATAGTATTTATGATATTCTAAAGTTTGCTTATTGTATCTTCTCTAAAAGCAAATCTGGTTGAATTGTTGTGATGGAATGCTAGATTATTACACTCTATCTAGGAAAGCTAAAAATGACCTCTACACGAATACCTCTTTGGATAAAGGTAGCTTACACTATTTTGGTGTGCATTATTGTTCCTATCTATTGGCATGACCTAGGATGGGAAAACTTTCTTTGGTTTTCAGATATTGCCCTAATCACTCTGGTGGTTGCTTTATGGGTGGAGAGTAGGCTACTAGCTAGCATTCAGGCAGTTAGCGTTTTGTTTTTAGAGCTTGCTTGGACTTTTGACTTTGTCACTGGTGGGTACATTATCGGTATTGCTGCTTATATGTTTACAGATGAATTTCCAATCTATATCCGCATTATTTCCGCAGCATTTCATCTGGTTTTGCCCCCTTTGCTGATTTATTCTTTGATGCGTTTAGGATATGACCCTAGAGCCCTACGCTTGCAAGTTCTAGTAGCCCTAGTGGTATTAATCCTTACTTATTGGCTAAGTGAGCCTTCTGAAAACATCAATTGGGTTTATGGATTAAACCAACCGCAGGAAACACTGCCCCCTATGGCTTATCTAGGACTGCTCTATATAGGTTTTGTACTAGTGATTTACCTACCTTCTCACTGGCTTTTTCGCCGTCTGTTTACCAAGCAAGATACCTAATCTATTTTGAGATTGTCTTTGCTGGAGTATCTATGTTACTTATATTTTTATCAAAAAACCTCTATATTTACTCATCTTCATAGAGTCTAATCTCTATTTTTCACAAAATCCAAAATCTTAATCGCAACACTCCTGCTTACTACACCCTCAAGCTCTTCAAGACTTGCTTCAAATATCTTCTCAAAGCTTCCAAAATAATCAAGCAACCTTTTCACACTTGCCTGTCCTACTCCATGCACTTTTAGTATCTCTATATCTCTATCCTCTTTTAGCTTCTGCTTTCTATGAAAGGTCACTGCAAACCTATGTGCTTCATCTCTTAGTTTTTGCAAAAACTGAAGCCTTTTATCTCTTACATCAAGCCTTAGTACTTCATCTTTAAAGTATATTATATCTTTTGCAGCCCCTTTGGCTCTATGTGCTTTAGCATCTATTTTCTCTTTGGCTATTGCCACTACATCTACATTTGCACCACTTGAATTTATAATATCTTTTGCAAGGTTTAGCTGTGCTTTTCCTCCATCTATAAGCCATAGTGAAGGTGGTGGGTTGGTTTCAAAGCTAAGGGCTCGCCTAGTTAACATCTCTTGCATCATAGCGTATTCGTTTTTCTCTTCAAGGTTATAGTGTCTATACTCACTTTTACAAAACTCATCTTCATACACTACCATTGCCCCTACCCTATGCTTCCCAAAAAGCATAGATGTATCATAAACTTCTATTCTATCTGGATAGTTTTCTAACTCTAGTAGCTCTTGAAGTTTACTACCTATATCCTCATCTGTTTTTATATTTTTCTGCAGTTCTTGTGCATTTTTTTTAGCAACTTCAAGAAGTCTTTTTTTGTCACCTATTTTTGGGATGAGTATTTTTACTTTTTTTTGCATAGTTGAAGAGATAAGCTCCTCTATCTCACTCTGATCTTCTATCTGCATAGGGACTAGTATGGAGCTTGGGGGGAGTGGGCTCTTTATAGCATAGGCTGAGAGTAGTGCTCTCTTGTATGCCTCTTTAAGTTCAAATGCGTCATTTTGAGGGATGGATGAGTTTGTACTTGATACCACTTTTCCATCTCTAATAAAGAGCTTAACTAGAACTGCTCTTTTTTCACCCTCTTGTATATAGAAGATGTCTAGATTCTCACCTCCTGCTAAATCAAGGCTAACATCTTTTAGGCTTTTTATCTTCTCTATTCTATCTCTTAGCCTACCAGCCTCTTCAAAGCGTAGAGCCTCAGAGTACTCTAGCATTCGTTTTTCTAGTGCTTTTATTAGAAGGTTTTTGTTCTTAATATGCTCTTTGGCTACTTTTACTATCTTTTTGTACTCATCTTCACTTATTAGCCCCTCACATGGTGCTAAGCACTTTTTTATCTGATAGAAGAGACAGGCTTTTTTGCCTCTTAGACAAGAGCTATTTTGCACTAGCTTGAAGCTTTCATATATGGAGTCAAGTATATCTCTAGCCCCTTGAGTATATGGGCCAAAATACTCCACTCCTATGCCCTTTTTTATCCTCCTAGTTATCTCAAACCTTGGGTACTTAAGAGAGTTATCAACATATATGTATGGATAGGTCTTATCATCTCTTAGAAGGATGTTGTATTTTGGTTTTAGCTGTTTAATAAGAGAGTTTTCTAGTATGAGTGCATCAAATTCATTTTCTACAACTATATATTCTAAGCTCTCTACCTCACTTATCATTTTGTGGATTCTAGGGCTTAGGTTTTTAGCTGGAGTTAGCTCTGGGGTTAGCTTGAAGTAGCTTTTTACTCTGTTTTTAAGAACTTTGGCTTTTCCTACATATAGAAGCTTACTCTCTTTGTTAAAAAACTGATATACACCACTTTTTGCAGGAAGTGACTTTAGTCTTTGTGTGAGCATATAATATCTCTTAACTCCTCTACTTTTTTGTGTAACTCGCTATCTTTGATGTGGTTTATAAACTCCCCATTTGAGTGCTCTGTGTAGGTTTGTGTCTCATCTATTTGTTTAGGTTCAGGCAGACGGTTACTAACAAAACACTTAACATCTTTTATGACCAACCCTTCTAGCCCATCAAAATTGAACTTTTTTAATACATCCTTTATCAAGCTAAGATTATAATTAAACTCCATAACCATTCCAGGATGGTTGAGCGCAAAAAACAGTGTCTGGTTTTTGACATAGCTAAAAAGAACTGCTTCCCTTAGTCTAGGAGGCAGAAGTAGCCTTATTCTAAGAAGCGCTCTGTAGAGCTTAAAACTTTTTTTAAAGGAGCCATCTTGGCTATCAAAAGAGATTTCGTTTACTTTTTTCATATTGCAATTATAGCAACTACACTTTTAATTCTTAGTGGTTGTGGACACAAAGGTGACCCAATCTACACTCCATCTAAAGATAAAAAAGAAAAACACTATGATGTATGATGTTATCATCGTAGGCTCTGGAGTAGCAGGACTTCAGTGTGCTCTAAACCTAGATAGGAAGCTAACCAAACTCATCATCTGCAAAGATGAACCAACAGAGTGCAACACCTCCTATGCTCAAGGAGGTATAGCAGTCTCAATAGACAAAGATGATATCCAAAGTCACATAGAGGACACTCTAAGAGCAGGGGCTGGACTATGTTCAAAAGAAGCTGTAGAAGTGCTCTGCTATGAAAGTCGTATCTGCATAGATGACCTTATCAAAAGTGGATTTGTTTTTGACAAAGATAGTGTTGGTAGTCTACACTATACTAAAGAAGGAGCACATAGTAGACATAGAGTCTTACATGCTGGAGGGGATAGAACTGGGAGGGTATTAGAGGAGTTCTTGCTCTCACACTCCAATGCTCATATGCTACAAAACTCCTCAGTAAGTGATATATATATAGAAGATGGAATTTGCAAGGGTATAGAGATATGCAGAGATGGGGAGTTTGATACCATAAACTGCTCTTGCCTAGTTCTTGCCTTCGGTGGAGTTGGCTCTATATTTGGCTTTCATACAAACTCTAAAACAGTGAATGGACAACTAACTGGGCTCTGCTCAAGACGAGGATTTACTCTTAAAAACATGGAGATGACACAGTTTCATCCTACTGTTTTTGTAGATAATAATTGGGTTAGAAAACTTCTCTTAAGCGAAGCTCTAAGGGGAGAGGGAGCAAAGATTGTTGATAGAAGTGGATATGCTTTTTTAAAAGAGTATGACATTCGCGAAGAGCTTGCTTCAAGAGATATTATCAGCAGAGCCATATATGAACACTCTTATAGATATAACACAAGTGCCTATCTAGACCTCTCTAGTTTTAGCAAAGAGTACTTCAAGGTTAGATTTCCTTTTATCTATGAAAACCTAACAAAACTAGGTTACAACCCACCAAAAGACCCTGTACCTATTTCACCAGCATTTCACTATACTGTCGGTGGAATAGCTACAAATCTTTTTGGGCAGACACATACCTACTCTAATGTCTATGCAATAGGAGAGTGTGCATATAGTGGAGTTCATGGTGGAAATAGACTTGCTAGTAACTCTCTACTTGAAGGACTTGTATTTGGCAAAAGGGCAGCTCTGCATATAAATGATAACTTCACAAAGCTAGAAGCATCAAGGCTTAGCTTCAGCAAAAAAGAGTGGAAAAAAGATGATGATGCTGAGGTAAAAAAACTCATAAGAGATACTATGTGGAACAAGTGCGGTATAGTTAGGACTAAAAATGGGCTAGATGATGCTAAAAAAACACTTGCAAACATAGATGTAGAAAGGATTGGATTTGATGTTGAGTGCAGACTAGAAGCTGCTAAAACAATCATAAAGCAAGCAATAGACAGAGGTGGCTCTATTGGGGCTCACTTTATTAAAAATTGAATTAAACAAAAGGTATAAATAATGAAAAATGTTTCAATAATTGTTCTAGACTTCGGAAGTCAGTACACACAACTTATAGCAAGAAGACTTAGAGAGGAGTCAGTATATACGGAGATAGTTCCCTTCTTTGAAGATATAGAGAAGATAAAATCCAAAAACCCAAAAGGAATCATCCTCTCCGGTGGACCTGAGAGTGTATATGATAAAGATGCTCCTATGCCTAGTAGAGAGATTTTTGAGCTAGGTATTCCTATCCTAGGCATCTGCTATGGGATGCAAGTTATCTCATTTCTTCATGATGGAGGAGTTGAGAAGTCGCTAAAACATGAGTATGGAAGTGCTACTTTAGAAGTCAAAAATAATCCATTTTTTGAAGGACTACCAAAATCTCAAAAAGTATGGATGAGCCATGCTGATAAGGTTACAAGGCTCCCTGAGGGGTTTGAAGTGATAGCAACAACATCTAACTCTGAGTTTGCAGCTATTGAGAATTTTTCAAAAAAAATATACGCCTTACAATTTCACCCAGAAGTTAGTCATTCAGAATTTGGCAAAAAGATGCTTGCAAACTTTGCAAAAAATGTATGTGGTATAAAAGAGAAGTGGGATATGGGACACTTTGCTAAAGAGGAGATTAGGAAAATACAAGATCAAGTAGGTAGCGGAAAAGTGCTTTGTGCCCTAAGTGGAGGGGTGGATAGCTCTGTGACTGCGGCTCTGCTTTTTGAAGCAATTGGAGAAAATCTAGTTCCTGTTTTTGTTGATAATGGACTTTTGCGAGAGGGGGAGAGAGAGAAGGTTGAGTACATCTTCAAGCAACACCTAAAAGTTCCTCTCATAACCATAGATGCTAAAGAGAGGTTTTTAGATGCTCTAAAAGATATAAGAGACCCAGAAGAGAAGAGAAAGACTATTGGCAGGGTTTTTATAGAGGTTTTTGAAGAGGAGAGCAAAAAGCATCAAAACCTAGAGTTCTTAGCTCAAGGCACTCTATATCCAGATGTCATAGAGTCAGTCAGCACAAAAGGACCTTCAAAAACTATCAAATCCCACCACAATGTAGGCGGACTTCCAGAGCGTATGAATCTCAAACTTATAGAGCCTTTAAGGGAGCTTTTTAAAGATGAGGTTAGAGTCCTAGGACTTGAGCTTGGTCTGCCAAATGATATGATAAAAAGACACCCATTCCCAGGACCCGGTCTTGCTATAAGAGTGATGGGATGTGTACAAAAAGATGGGCTTGAGATACTAAGAAAGGCGGACACTATTTTGCTTGAAGAGATAAAAGCTGCTGGATTTTATGAGAAGCTATGGCAGGTTTTTGCAGTTTTATTAAATGTCCAGAGTGTTGGAGTGATGGGAGATAATAGAACTTATGAAGATACTATTGCTATTAGAGCAGTTGAAAGCACTGATGGTATGACGGCTGATTTTGCTCACCTGCCTCATGAGCTTCTCTCTCGCATAAGTAATCGTATCATTAATGAAGTAGAGGGAGTAAACAGAGTAGTCTATGACATAAGCTCAAAGCCACCTTCTACCATAGAGTGGGAGTAGTTTGTCCTCCATCTATACACTCTCAGACAAAAAAATAGATGGAACTACTCCTCTTTTTTTGCTTGAGTTTGAATATAAAGAGATAGAGTGCGACTTAGAGGTTTATGATACACTACTTATAACCTCAAAAAACAGCATAAAAGCCCTAAAAGAAAAGATAGATATAGCTCCATATCTTAGTAAAAAGCTATACTGTATAGGAGAAGAGAGTGCAAAAATCGCTAAGGAGATGGGGTTTGTAGATGTAGAATCACTTGAGTCAAAAAACGGTAATGAGTTTGCAAAAAACCTAGGAAGCAAGCTAAAAGAGAGAAAAGCACTCCTTCTTCGACCCAAAAAGGTAGTATCAAAGATAAAATCAACTCTGCAAAAAGAGGGTATAGAGATAGATGAGATAGTCATTTATGAAACTAAATGTAAAAAAAGTAACATAAAACTAGAGAGAGGCAGTGTGGTGATATTTTCATCCCCATCCTCTATAGAGTGTTTTTTTAAAAACTACTCATGGAGAGATGACTTAAGTGCAGTTGTTATAGGTGAAATCACAGCTACATATATGCCAAAAGAGATAGATTTCAAGCTCTCAGCCTTTAACAAACTCTCAGAATGTGTTAAAATAGCTAAAAAGTTATTGGATGAAAAATGATTGAAATTGTACTGATTGTAGTTTTACTATCTGCTATTTTTCTACTAGGGTATCTTGGCTTCAAAATCTCACCGCTTTTTAAAGAAAAAAAGATAGAAGCTGATAAAAAGTACGCCCTACTTGAAGATGAGTATATAGAGCACGATGGTGTAAGGCTATATAGGATAGAGGCTCTAAGGAATGGTAAGACCTTTGATAAGGGTGAGCGAGGTGGATATGTGCAGAGCTATAAAAACCTATCACAAAATGGAAGTTGTTGGATAAAAGATGATGCAAAAGTGTATGGTAATGCTCAAATACTAGGTGAAGCACTCATAAAAGATGAGGCACTAGTATATGAAAATGCCTCAATACATGAAAACGCAACCATAAGAGACAGAGGGAAGGTCTATGGAAAAGCGGAGGTTTATGGAAAAGCACAGGTTTATAATCATGCAAGAGTGTTTGAAGAAGCAAACATATATGGAAATGCTAGGATATATCAGAAATCAGCCGTTCATGGAAAAGCAAGAGTGTATGGAGATGCGAAGGTCTATATGAGCGCTGATGTATATGGAGAAGCGCATCTAGGAAGTGGAGCAGATATCAAAGGTGATGCTCAAGTGTATGGCACTGCAAAAATAGAAAACAGAACCCTTCTTAGCGGAGAGGTAAGTGAATAAGGCTGCCTTTTTAGATAGAGATGGAGTTATAAATATAGATAAAGACTATGTCTGCAAGATAGAGGATTTTGAATTTAAGAATGGGATTTTTGAACTACTATTATACTTACAGAGTGAGGGTTATAAGCTTATAGTTGTGACTAATCAATCAGGTATAAGCAGAGGATACTATAGTGAAGAGGACTTTTTGATTCTATCAGCTTGGATGAGGCAGAGGTTGGAGGAGAAGGGAGTGAAAATAGACAAAATCTACCACTGTCCGCACAATCCAGAATCAAGATGTGGCTGCAGAAAACCAGATAGCGGTATGTTCGAACAAGCAATTGAAGAGTTTTGTATAGACACTAAAAAATCACTTGTTATAGGTGATAAAAAAAGCGACCTAGATGCTGCTAAAAAAGTCGGCGTAGGACTAAGCATACTTGTTTTAGGGAAAAATGGGCAAGAGGGTGATAAAATAGAAGCTGACTTCAAGGCAGAGAGCCTAAACTCAATCACTAGTTTTTTAAAAGGGAGAGAATGAGCAATCTAATCATTGCAACAGTAATAACAGTAATAACCATAGCATTAATATATCGCTTTAGAAAAAAAGATGAACGACACAAAAAAAATGAATATTTGATAGACAACATCTCATTTAAGCACTTCAAAAATGGAAAATAAATCAATAGTAGGCAAAAACGGTGTCTACATATTAGGGGAAGAAGGTATCACCATAGTCACTGAGACCAAAAACATCAAAGACAAAAAACCAGTTAGTAAAAAACTACTTGATGCTATAAAAAAAGCAATAGATGAAAATAAGGAGTAGTTTTGGACTACATGCTATTAAAAGATATTGTTGAGTATGCTGTTTTTGGTGTACTACTTTTTATGAGTTTTATATCAGTAAGTTTTGCTATTGAGCGATTTATCTACTATAGTAATGTGGATATCAAAAACATTAACAACAAAAAACGCTTAGAAATACTACTAAGTAAAAGACTCTCAACCATAGCAACCATAGGCTCAAATGCACCATATATAGGATTACTAGGTACTGTTCTTGGCATTATGATGACATTTTTATCTATCGGTGAGAGTGGCATAGAAAACACAAAAGCACTAATGGAAGGATTAGCCTTAGCCCTACAAGCAACTGCACTTGGTCTAGTGGTGGCAATACCCTCTATTATCTTTTATAACTATCTTGCGGCAAAAGCTGAGGTTTTATTAAACCTATGGGACATATATAATGAAGATAGGCAGTAGTAAGTTTAACCAGATAAACATCGTTCCTTTTATAGATGTGATGCTAGTTCTACTAACCATAGTCCTAACTACCGCGACCTTTATCGCCAAAGGTATAATCCCAGTAGACTTGCCAGAAGCAAAAGAGAGTCAGAGTCTAGGGCAGCAAAAACAGATAGAGATAGCCATAAAAGAGGATGGCAAAATATACTATGATGGTGATATTGTTAGTATAGCGGAGCTAAAAGATAGAGTTACAAGTGTTAACAAAAAAGACTCTATAATCATAAAAAGTGATAAAAAAAGCGCATTTGAAAACTTCGTCTCAGTCCTAGAGATACTAAAATCAAACAACTTTGAAAACATCTCTATACTCACAAAGAAGAATTGAAAAATATAGCTAATATAAGATTAGAGATGTTCAATATCAACTATCTTTGCTTTTGCGCTAAAAGCTCCATCACTTAGTGTGATACTATCATCTTTTTTGATACTTCTTAGCTCCACTCTTTTTCCTTTAAAGCTTATCTCCACAAAGCCTTTTTTTACTCTTTTTTTAGGGTCACTTTGGATGTAGTAGTTTTGTAGTGTGAGTAGCTCAGTTTGTTTTGAGGATAGGGCTCTTTTTGCATGAAATGGTATGTCACTTTTGAAGCTTTTTAGCTCTGTTTGAACTGATGTGAGCTTGGCTTCTATATGCATATTGAAGCGTTTTTGAAGCTCCTTTAGCATCTCTTTGTAGGAGTTTAGCTTTATGTCTATATTGTGTGCTCTTAGTCTATCTTTTAGCTCTTGTACTGCTTCTAGTTTTTTAAGCAAAGAGCGCCTTAAGGTCTGCTCCATCCTCTCTTCTAACTCATCTAGACTCATAAGGGCTTCATTCATATCTGGTAGTATCATCTCCATAGCAGCTGAAGGAGTTGGGGCTCTGAGGTCTGCTACAAAGTCACTTATGAGATAGTCAACCTCATGTCCTACTGCTGAGACAATAGGGGTTTTTGCACTATATATAGCATCTGCTACTACTTTTTCATTAAAAGCCCAGAGGTCTTCTAGACTTCCGCCACCACGACTTAGAACTATAATATCACAGCCTAGTGAGTCAGCTACTTTGATGTTTCTAGCTATATCAGTCTTTGCTTCCTCTCCTTGGACTGCACTATCTAGCACAGTTATTTTAAGAAGTCTCCATCTTTTGTTTGCCACCCTTAGCATGTCTTGTAGAGCTGCTCCAGTAGCAGAAGTGATGATAGCTATATGCTTTGGAAATCTTGGAAGTTGCTTTTTGATGCTTTCATCAAAGTAGCCAAGTCTTGCTAGGTCACCCTTTAGCTGCTCATAAGCTAGCATAAGCGCACCTATTCCATCTGGGGTTATTTTTTTGCAGATAAGCTTATACTCACCCCTTGGAGGGTAGATACTTAGCTCTCCATTTATGATTATTTTTTGCCCCTCTTCTAGGCGAAATTTTAGAGAAGCTGCACTACTTCTCCACATAGCACAACCTATTTTAGAGGTTTCATCTTTTAGTGAGAAGTAGATATGTCCACTTGAGTGATAGGTGAGGTTTCCTACCTCACCACATACATACAATGAGCCAAAGTAGCTCTCTATAAGAGCTTTTATTTTTGAGTTTAGTTCAGTTACACTTAGAGGATTTGGCATTAGCCTATTAGCATCACAGATTCATTAGTCTCTACTTTCATGCCCTCTTTTGCAAACACCTCTACGACTTTACCATCTTTTGGAGCTATTATCTCATTCTCCATCTTCATAGCTTCAACTACGCCTACTTTTTGACCTTTTTTGACCTTATCCCCGACACTTACATCTATTTTGATGATGTTTCCTGGCATTGGTGGTGCTACATCACCATCTGATTGCACTCTTGGAAGTCCACCCTTTGATATACTTTCTTCCTCATCATCTTTATCACAGGACTCTACAAAAACCTCTTTTAGCTCTCCATCAACTCTTACAAAGAAAGGCTTAACACTTTTGCTCTTCTCTCCTGAGCCTTCTACTTTTATCGCATATCTCTCACCATGGACTGTTACATTAAACTCATTTGGAAGCTCACTTCCATCACTGAAGCTCTCAAGTGGCTCTGGACTTAGCTTCCCACTATTTCGCTCAGCCAAAAAGACTTTTGCAACACTCTCAAAAATAGCATAACTTATGAGGTCTCTATCGCTTTTGATAAGTCCATCAGCCTCCTCTCTTGCCCTCTCAAGCTCAGGACTTAGCATATCTGCAGGTCTGCACTCCACTGGCGCTTCTCCACCTAGGACCTTTTCTTGTAGACCCTTATCTATATCAAAAGGAGCTTTCCCATACATACCTTTTACATAGTTTTTACTCTCTTGAGTGATACTTTTATATCTCTCTCCTGTTAGCACATTCAAAACTGCTTGAGTTCCTACTATCTGGGAGCTTGGCGTGACCAATGGTGGGTACCCAAAGTCTTTTCTTACATTTGGCACCTCTTCAAGGACTTCATCCATCTTGTCAAGTGCGTTTTGTTCTTTTAGCTGGTTTGCTAGGTTACTTATCATACCGCCTGGAATCTGGTTTACCAAGACTCTAGTGTCAATTAGGTTGTACTCACTCTCAAATTTTTTGTACTTTCTTCTTTTCTCTCTTAAAACTGTAGCAGCTTCTTCCATTTTTTCTAATTCAAGCCCTGTATCTCTTATGGTTCCTTTAAGTGTTGCAACCATAGACTGCGTACATGGATGACTAGTACCTTCTGCTAATGCTGAGTTACAAAGATCAACTATATCCACACCAGCCTCTATAGCTTTTAGGTGTGAACCAAAGCCAAAGCCTGATGTTGAGTGAGTATGAAACTGTAAAGGTACATCACAACTATCTTTTATTGCACTGACTAACTCATAAGCATCATAAGGGGTTATGATACCTGACATATCTTTTATGCAGAGTGTATCTACACCCATCTCTACTAGGTCTTTTGCATACTGTACAAAAAACCCTATATCATGAACTGGTGAGATTGTGTAGCTTATTGCACCTTGAACTGTTTTACCATTTTTCTTTATCTCTTCTATGCTTTTAACAAGATTTCGTTTATCATTTAGAGCATCAAACACCCTAAATATATCTATTCCACCCTCAGCACAAAGCCTGATAAACTCACTTACCACATCATCAGCATAGTGTCTATAACCAACTAGGTTTTGTCCACGAAGCAGCATCTGAAGAGGAGTTTTTTTGAAGATGTTTTTTAAAATATCTAGTCTCTCAAAAGGATCTTCTTTTAAGTATCTAAGGCAACTATCATAAGTAGCACCACCCCATACTTCTAT
>CAZAFM010000070.1:0-14095 GCA_964484395.1 uncultured Campylobacterales bacterium
GGCGATTTGAGATTTTCAAAGATAATCTTCTGAGATACCTCAAAGATGAAAGATGAACTTCAGAGAAAAAGAATAGAGCTAAAAAAACTCAAAAACAATGAAGAAAAATATAAACTCCAAACTGAGATAAACACACTCTCACTTGAAATGAAAAAAATATTAGCTGAAGAAGATAAAAACATAAACCAAAAAAAGAAGCTTGAAACCGAGATAGAGAGAGTTGATATAAGGATAAAGATGCTTGGTAAAGATCTAAATGCCTATGAAAAAAAGCTACAAAATGACTATGACAAAAAAGAGCAACTTATAGAGAATGTACAGCCAGTAGAAGAGAAGTATCACAGTATGTTACAAGCTTTATCAAAAGCGCTATCATCATTTAGGGGTATATAATGAAACACATTGATTTTAAAAAACTTTCAGTCCTTCTTGTCGAGGATGACAAGATTGCAAGGGAACAGCTAGAGGAGTTTCTAAACGATGAGTTTAAGATAGTATATGCTACTAGTAATGCAGTTGAGGGCTTTGATATATTTGAAGAAAAATCCCCTGAAATAGTAATAACTGATATACAAATGGAAGAGATGAATGGTATTGAGCTTGCACGAGCTATAAAAGGAATATCTCCAAATACAATCTTGGTCGTTATATCTGCTTTTTGCAATGATGAGTACAAGCAAGCAGCAAAAGACATAGATGTAGATGCATATCTAACAAAACCTCTAAACCTTGAAACGCTATTAGAAAAGATAGAACAGAATGCAAGCATAAAAGATTGTGGAACAAGCAGTAGTGGGAATTATGTAAGATACCTACTTGATAGTTATCCAAAATCAGCAGTAGAGATAACATCAAAAGAGATTAGCTATATAAACAAAAATCTATTATATATGTTTGGAAAAGATAGTATTGCTGATTTTTTTGCAGAGTATGAGCACTTTGGTGATCTTTTTTATAAAGAAAACGGTGATAGATTTGAAGAGCATGCTAGAGTGAACTATATAAGGTTTTTGGTAGATGATATTGATAAAACAAAAAGAGTTTTTGCAAAAAAAGATGGTAAACTAAGAAGGCTACTACTGACCAAGCATGAGTTTTTGAGTGGTGATAAAGTTATAGTTGACTTAGAGTGGATTGAGTAAGGATTTATCATGGTTTTTAATATATTACTACTACATAAGAACAAAAAAGCCTTAGAGAGCATCAAGGACGCTATTTTAAAAAACAAAACTTATGACAAAACAACCCTAAATGTTGAGATAGCAGATTCATTATATGAACCCTATGATCTCATAAAAAGAAAATATTTTAATATCATATTTGGTGATTTTGAGATTATCACTAGTGACTCTTATGGACTTTTTGCTCTACCAATATCAACTACCATCTACTCACTAAAAAAAGACAGAAGCCAAAACGACCTCTTTGAAGAATCTATCCTAAGAGGGGCAACACCACTTATAGGTGATATAGAGTCAACTAGCTTTATAGAGTCTAAAATACTTCCTATTTTTGATGAGAAAAAGTACAAAGATAGCTACTCAAACCTCCTTATTGACTCACTCCTAGAGATGAATTCTAGTAATGATATAGCTAATCTTATGAGCTCTTATGCTAAGGCTGCTTGCAAAAGGTTTGAGATAGATGGTCTTAAGCGAAGTGATATTATAAGAGTTCTATCTCTTCTATCTGTATCAATAAAAAACCGCTCACTATTCAAAACTATCCGCTTTTTTGAGCAGATGAGAATAGCTGATGAACTTCTTGATTTAACACATCAGTTTCTTGAGCCCTATAGTATAGAAGCATATATAATACACACCATCTATCATCACACAAAAATAGATATTCTAGGATTAGACCATAATAGTTGTAGAAGAAACAGCGTACCACAAGAGATACATGATGAGATAGTGGACATCATAAAAGAGCACAAAGTTTTCATAAACAAAGGACTTGACATAGAAGCAGTGTGGGTAAAACTCATAGATGCCCTAAATGACATGGATATTGATACTCAGACTTATGATGCTTTTATCAAAGTATCAAACGAACTCTCACGCCGCTCTATTTTCTACTATCAAGGTGCTTTTATATCTATTAACAAGGCACACAATAGTAGTACCTACTCTATCTCACCTGTTATTCACATGGATGAGAGTGAGCTTGAAGACATTATAAAAGATATAGATGTACCAAAAACTGTTGAGATAAAAAGAGATGATAAAGGCTTTAAGATAGTTGTTCATGCAAAAGCACTTGAAGACAAAGAGGA
Source organism: uncultured Campylobacterales bacterium (assembly GCA_964484395.1). Taxonomy (GTDB): domain Bacteria; phylum Campylobacterota; class Campylobacteria; order Campylobacterales; family CAZAFM01; genus CAZAFM01. The sequence continues at coordinate 2,276 of CAZAFM010000070.1, forward strand.
TATTAGTGAATCTCAATCAACCAAAACCTACATACAAAAACCTCTCAACAAAAGAGACCTTATTAGTGCAAATGAGTACATGGAGTCACTAGATAACTTAGATGATGTATTAGATAGTGTTGAGATGCTTGAAGGTTATGAGGACTTAGCTGAAAAGATTATCTTACAAACAACTGATTCTATATCTAAAGCACAGCTTGAACAAGCATCTGAGATTCTTATTAAGTATTCACAACTCTTAGGTATGCAAGATAGCTTCAAAAACCTATCATATGTCATTCTAACCCTATCCTCAATCCTAAAAGCAGCAGATGAGAACAAGCTTGAACAGAACAACAAAATGATAGCAACTATGCTTTCATCCATGATTGATGACCTTAGAAGTTGGAAAACCACTCTTTTTATCAGCAGAACAACACAGGAAATTAACTATCTAAATGATTCACTATATAGTAGTTTCCTTCAGATAGAGAAATTACTTAGTACCACCATATCTCATGGTGATGAGGACGATGATGATGATGAGCTAGAACTTTTCTAGCTAGCCTCTCTTATAATAAATATTACTTATAGTTAAACAGTAATAATTTTTTTGATATTTTAGTTTTATTTAAGATTAATTCACCGCTATTCAAGATATAATGTATTAATAAATCTTATACAAACAAGGCGGGAATATGAAAAAATACGCTGTTTTACTGCTACTTCTAAGCTTCACCCTACTCTATGCTAAAACCACCCTAGAGGAGATAGATGGATCTACTAAAGTCTATGCTGAGGATGTAGCTGAACTTATGAAAGAGTATACTACAAAAGATGGTAAAAAGGTTAGAAAGGTTCTTTTTATAGATACTAGGCAAAAACAAGACCTAATAGATGGTGGCACTATTCCAGGGGCAATTCATCTAAATATCAAAAAAAGTGATGAGTTCAATCTAGAGAATATACTTAACCATGAAAGGTTTGTAGGTGATGTTTTGGTTTTTTGTAATGGGCACTCTTGCTTTAGGGTTCAAAACTCAACACTAAAGCTACTTGAGTGGAAGAAAAGTGGCGAAGATAATGGCTCACTTGGAACCATATATTACTTCAGAGACGGCTTTCCGGCTTATAGAGACTATCGCTATGAAGATGGCTCTTTAAATCCAGTCGTAATGCCATACTAAGGAGCTAGTAATGTTAAATAAAATTATCCCATCCCTAAGAGCTCAAATGGTTTTTGTCATATTTGTAGCACTTGTTTTCTCTTCACTAGTACAATACTTCCTAAACGCTAAGATAAAAGATAGTCTAAACCAGAGACTAACTACTCAAAGCTATATGACCATACCAAAAATCTATGAGTCAAGTGAGAAGTTTCTAATTGACCCCCTTCTAAAAGCTTATGATAGATTTAGCACCCCAGTAGTTGGAAAAGCCTTAGAAGAAGGAGATGTAAAAGCTATAGAATCCTCAGTTTTTATACCTTTTAATCTTCTTAGTGGTGGGACTAGCAAAATGCTTTTAGCATATTTTGATGAGGACTCAAATGTTATATTTCAGCGCTCAAACTCAGAAGAGCTAAAAATTAACAAAGAGACTCTAGATAGTGATATACTACAAGACATCACAAAAAACAACCGAGTCTATAGTGGTGTAGCAGATATAGATGGAAATCTAGTTGCTATTGTTGGAACACCTATTTATAATGAAGATAGAGTTGTAGGTAGTGCTGTTTTGGGTAAAAACATCAGTGAAGCCTTTGCCTCACTAGATGAGCTTGATGATGCATCTTACTACCTTCTAGATAGTGAAAAAAACCTCCAAGCAAGTGGACTTGAGAAGCTAAAACTACCAAATAACATATCACTCCCCGCCCTAGGAGAAAACAAGCAGATATATGCAAAAAGTGGGGATAAGCATATAGAGTCACTCATAGTTCCTATCAAAGACTATAAAGGAGAAGAGATTGGCTACATAGTAAGAGTAAGTGATGCTACAGAGTTTGTTAATGAAGAGAGGAACAATACGCTTATCTCAGGACTAGTAGTGCTTATAGTTGGAGTTTTGAGTATTCTTCTAGCTTGGGTGATAGTAGTAAAAGGCTTTGCACCTCTGAAGATGTCTATCAAAAAAATCCAACAACTCTCAGATGGAGATTTGCGAGTTGACTTTGAAGAGAAGGTATTTAACAACACAACTACTGAGGTAAGAGCACTAATAGATAGTGTCAAATCTATGGCAGGTCAGCTTGAAAAAATGGTAAAAAGCATCAATCACTCAAGCCAGAGTGTGATGGTAGATGCAAAAAATGTAGAGGATGAGATTGCTATAAACCAAAATAACATAAACCAACTCTTTGAAGAGATAAACAACCTCTCAAGAATGAATGAGCAGATAAATGAAGGAATAGAAAACATAGTTGCAGCCTCATCCTTAGCAAATGAAAAAACAGCTCATGGTAGAGATATGGTGACAACTATTAGCCAAACCCTCCATGACCTAAGTCTAAAATCACAAGATAATGCAAGAACTATAGAAGATCTATCTTCTCAAAGTGACAACCTAACAAGACAAGCTCAAGATGTCACTAACATCCTAACAGTTGTCTCAGATATTGCTGAACAGACAAACTTACTAGCTCTAAATGCTACTATTGAAGCTGCACGCGCAGGAGAGCATGGTAAAGGCTTTGCAGTCGTAGCTGATGAGGTTAGAAAGCTAGCTGAACGAACACAAAAAGCTCTAAATGAGATAGATGCTTCTATAAATGTAATGATACAGTCTATAAATGAACAAGCAGATGCTGCTAGAAAAATAGCTGGAGAGTATAAAGAGCAGATGGTTGAAAACATAGAGAGAATGAGCGTAGATGTCTCAAATGACCTAAATGTGACCTTTGAGTCTATAGAAGGAAGTATTGCAGAGGTTGATACAATTACCAAAGAGCAAAACAAAATAGTTGGAGAGTCAAAGGATATAAACTCTTCAATGAGTAAACTCATAGATATAACAGAAAAAAGCGCCAATGAAGCAAAAAACAGCAGTAAAACACTTCATGTTCATATAGACAAACTAGGCTCAAGTGTGTCGCAGTTCAAACTATAGGTTGATATACCTTTTAAGCTCATCTACAAACTTATCCCTAAGGCTTGTAGGTGAGATTAGTTTAATCTCTGGTATATGTGCTCTTAGAATATCATAAACCTCGTATGGGTTGTTTGTTACAAACTCTAGCTCCACCCAGCCACTATCTTGAACCTTTCCTATTTTTTGTTCTCTTAGGGGTTTTTTGTTTCTAAAGTAGCCTATTTTAGCTGAAGATACAAGGAGTTTTACAACAAAGTCTTGGCTTTTATAAAGTCTTTTTGATGAACTCATACTCTCAATGTGCTCAACTGCCTCCCTTGGAGCTTCAAACTCCTCTTGTAAGACACTCACAGAAGATATCTCATCAAGGTCAAAGTACCTAAAGCTCTTTTTTACCTCAAAGTCCTCAAAAATAGCTACTAGTCGCAAACTATCCTCTTCATACAAAATTTTTAGAGGTTTTATGTATTCAAATGAACTAAAGCGCTCTTTTAGCTCAACAGTAATGTACTTTTTAAGAAGTATAGCCTCTTTTAAAGCCTCTAGAACTGCTGGTTTTACGCTAAAAAAAGATGGAGTTTGCTTAAAGGAGTAGATTTTTTTATTTTTATCTATCTCTTTTTTTAAAAGCTTTTTCAGACTTGCAGGTAGAGACTCACTAAGGGCTAGTTCAGCAAAAAAGTCTATATAAATCTCAGAGCTAAATCCACTACCTTTTCTAATCAAAAGCTTCTCAAAAAGTCTTGTACTTTTAGCCCTATAGCACCCTCTTTTTTGTACAACCAAAGAGGAGCTACCAAAAAACTCACCAATATCCTTCATATATCGCTGCACTGTCCTCACACTAGAACCAAGCTCACTTGCTAACTCTTTGACGCACAAAACTTCATCATTTGACAGTCTCTTAATAATCTCTAAAATATGAAAAGTCTTATTATCCTTTATCACAAATCTCCTTTTTTTAAACCACCAATCTTTTGCGGATAAGAGTGGTTGCAAAAAAATGCCCACAAAAAGCATATCCTAAAAGTACAAAAATATGCAAAAAGAGATGCTCAGGAATTTCACCTATAACAAAAGGTCGGATAAGCTCAACAGCATGATAAAGAGGCAAGAGAGCAACAAACCCTTGAAGCCACTCAGGTAGCGTAGAAACAGGAAAAAAAACCCCACTTAGCATAAGCATAGTAGTAAGCACTAGGGTAAAGTAGTAGTTAAAAAACTCATAACCAGAAGATACAGCACTTATAACCATAGCAAGCCCTCCAAAGGTGATACCTACTAAAAACCCAATAGGTATAGCAAAAAGAGCCATAAAACTCTCTATTGCACCAAAAATACTTGATACAGCCAAAATAGCCATAGAGGTCAGAACACCTTTTGTTCCACACCATATTATTTCACCTAAAATAATGTCATCTATTTTTACAGGTGTGTTCATAATACTTGAGTATGTCTGCTGAGTTACCATCCTTGTATAAACACTATACATTCCCTCCATTGAAACAGCCATCATAATACTACTAGCAATAAATCCAGAAGCTAAAAATGTAAGATAAGAGATACCATCCATATCTCCTACAAACATCCCAAGTCCAAGTCCAATGCCTATAAGATATACAAGAGGCTCACCTATATGAAGCATAAGCATAGGACCCATAAGTCGTTGCCAAACCTTAAAGTTCCTAGCCCATACACTAAAAGCTAAAACATTAAACCTCGGATATGACCAGTCAATCTTGGCTCTACTCACTCTCTAAGCTCCCTTCCTGTTAGCTTCAAAAAAACATCTTCAAGGTTAGCAGGTCTATGCAAGATAGGTATATCACTGTATGCTGATAGTATTTTTAACACATCTTTAGAGTCTCTGGTGTAACATAGGGTTTGGTCTTGATATCTCTCTAATCTTATATCCTCTAATAGTTCTAGCTTTTTTTGTAGTTCACTGCTTATTGCCTCTTTTAGCTCTACTACTTCACTCTCTATGTGTCTTTTGATAAGCTCTTTTGGGCTACCTCTATCTAGTATCTTTCCACCATCTATGACTATAATCTCATCACATAACCTCTGAGCTTCATCCATATAGTGGGTGGTTAGTAGTAGTGTTTTTCCACTTTTTCTTAGAGTATTTAGTCTATCCCATAGTGTATGGCGTACTTGTGGGTCAAGTCCTGTTGTTGGCTCATCTAGAATTATTAGCTCAGGATTATGAACTAAAGCCCTAGCAACAGTTAGTCGCCTAAGCATTCCTCCAGAGAGCTTTTGTATCCTCTCATTCGCCTTATGTGTAAGCTCTGCAAATTTTAAAAGCTCCAAAATCCTAGCTTTTAACTCACTTTTTTGAAGCTTGAAGTAGCTTCCATAAATCTCAAGGTTCTCTTTAACAGTAAACTCTGGATCAAGATTGTCATTTTGTGGGACGACGCCTATTTTTGAGCGTGCTTTTGTCGCATCTTTTGGTATTTCATAGCCCAAAACCTCAAGCTCTCCATCCTCAAAAGGGCTTAATCCAAGTAGTGCTTTTATCATAGTTGTTTTACCTGCACCATTTGGTCCTAGCATACCAAAGCAGATACCCTCTTCTATCTCAAAACTAAGATTTTTGATAACCTCAAGCTCACCAAAACTTTTTTTTATATTTTTAGCTCTTACTACTTTTTTCATACTCTGAGCTTAACTCTACTTTCCAGTACTACCAAACCCACCTTTGCCTCTAGAGGAGTCCTCAAGCTCTTCTACTTCAAATATCTCTGCTTGAACTACCTCTTTTAGAACTGCTTGAGCTATTCTATCACCTATTTTTATACTAAAGTCTTCATCTCCTAGGTTTACAAGTATCACCATAATCTCACCCCTATAGTCACTATCTACAGTTCCAGGAGCATTTACAAGAGCTATTCCATGCTTCAAAGCCAAGCCACTTCTAGCTCGAACTTGAAGCTCATACCCCTTATCTATCTGCATAGCAAGTCCAGTTTTTACCGCTCTTCTTTCGCCCTTTTTTAAGGTTAACTCCTCAACTGAGTGAAGATCAAACCCAGCTGCCTCATCACTTTGATATGCTGGGATGATAGCTTCAGTACAAAGCTTTTTTATCCTTACCTTCATAGCTCCCCCTATTCTAGCTCTATTTTTTTATAGTAGACTTCAAGTATCTCTACCTCTCTAGTTCCATTTGGAAGCATCGCTACTACCTCATCACCCTCTTCTTTTCCTATAAGTGCTTTTGAGAGTGGTGAGTGAAAAGATATATACCCTCTATCAGGATTACTCTCAACTGCTCCTACTATGGTGTACTCATGCTCTATCTCTGTTTCTACATCCATGATTTTTACAGTTGAACCAAAGCTCACCTTTTCATGAGCCAAAGTTGTTGGGTCTATTACATGAGAGTTAGAAAGCACTGTACTTAGCTCATTTATTCTTGACTCTATAAAAACCTGCTTCTCCTTTGCAGCGTGATACTCTGCATTCTCTTTTAAGTCACCATGACTTCTTGCTACATCTATCTCTTTTACTATATTTGGTCTCTCTATCTCTTTTAGATTTTTTAATTCATCTGTTAGCTTGTTATAGCCAAACTGGGTCATAGGTTCTTTTTGCATAAACGACTCCTTCCTATGCGTATCGTTCTAGTATGTCTAGTGTTTTTATACTATCTTCTAAGGTGGCTAGATGCCCATCTTCTCCATTGTTTATAAACTCTATAAAAGCCTTTAGTTCTCTTCTTAAAGGCTCTCCTTTTTGGACAAAACACCATCTTGTGAGATAGGAGTTGTTTTTTTGATATTGAGAGTACTCCATCAACTCCTGAGAGATAAGGTCTGCTTCATAAAAAGCCTCTTTACAAGAGACTTCAATCCTTCTTCTTTTAAAAGGTGTAAGCCAGTTTGTAGTTATATTTCCAACTATATCATTATCTAGCAAAAATGATATTTCTGCATTATCTTCAGAGTGGTTGTGAATCTTTTGGGATTTGAAAATCCTCATATCTTTAAACTCCCTAGTGCTAACAAATCTAACAAGGTCAAGATCGTGTACAGAGAGATCAGTAAGTACACCAACATTTGCCATTCTAGGGGGGAATGGACCAACTCTTGTGATAGATATACTATATATTTCTTTATCTTTTAGCTCATTTTTTAGTGTTTGAACTACTGGGTTAAACCTCTCTACATGACCTATGGCACACTTTACACCTTTAGCTTTTGCAGCTGCCTCTATCTTTCTTCCAGACTCTGAAGTTTGTGATATTGGTTTTTCTATAAGTAGATGATAACCTAGCTCAATAGCTTTTAAAGAAACACTCTCATGCAGAGGAGTTGGTACTGCAATAATTAGAGCATCTAAAGAAGCATTTTTTGACATCTTCTCTATGCTATCAAAAACCATAACCCCTTTAAACTCTCCCTCTTCAAGAGTTGGTTCAACTATAGCTCCTATGGTTGCAGAAGGTATTGATTTTAGAACTCTAAAGTGGTTTCTGCCCATTACACCAAATCCAACAATTCCAATTCTCATCTATATATCCTTTGTATGGATTCTATTACTTTTTGTTGATCTTCTAGTTTTAGAAATGGGCTAAAAGGCAGACTTACAACTGTGTTTGATAGTGCTTCAGTAACTGGGAACTCATCTGGGTCTATACCTAGATGAGCTAGAGCTTCTTGTCTGTATAGAGGAACTGGATAGTGAATAGCAGTTGGAATACCATCACTTTTTAGCTCATCTACAAACCTATCTCTATCTTGTACTTTTATAGTGTACTGTGCATAGGCACTCACTCTCTCTTCTTGTATCTCTGGGGTTTCTACTATATTTTTTAAACTTTCATTGTATCTACTAGCTACCATAGCTCTAGTCTTCATCTCATCTTCAAAATACCTTAGCTTGACTCTTAAAATAGCTGCTTGGAGATTATCAAGTCTACCATTTATACCCACTACCTTATGCATATATCTAGCATTTTGACCATGGTTTGCTATGAGCCTTATTTGATCATTTAGTTCATCTGAGCTTGTAAAAACAGCTCCCCCATCACCAAAACAACCAAGAGGCTTAGCAGGAAAAAAGCTAGTTGTGGCAAGAGTGCTTAGAGCGCAGGATTTTTTGCCTTTATACTCAGCTCCGAAGCTTTGGGCTGCATCTTCTATGACTGTTAGATTGTGTTTTTTTGCTATATCATTTATTCTATCCATATCTGCACACTGCCCATATAGACTTACTGGCATTATAGCTTTTGTTTTTTCGCTTATCTTCTCCTCTATAAGATCTACATTGATGTTAAAATCATCTCTATTTACATCAACAAAAACAGGAGTAGCACCCACTAGCATAATGGTTTCTACTGTTGCATAGAATGTAAAAGGAACAGTAATAACCTCATCACCCTCTTTTATCTCAAGTGCCCTCAAAGCTAGCTCAAGGGCACTAGTCCCACTAGAGCAACCTATAGAGTGCTCTGCACCTGTATAATCACTTAACTCTTTTTCTAAACTTCTTAGCTCCTCACCCATGATGAAGGCTGTATTTTCACATACTTTTTTTATAGCACTATCTATCTCATCTTTATAAGCTAAATACTGCGCTTTTAGGTCGATAAAGGGAAAGCTCATTAAAATCCTTCTATAGTTTTCCCAAATTTTAACCAATAAGTGATAAAATAAGCTTATGAAAAGACTATCCCTCATCAGATATAAGCACAAAACCACAGGTGGTGCGCAAAACTACCTAAACAGACTATATGAAGCCCTCAAAAAAGATAGCAACTATGAGTGCGATATACTCTCCATCTCAAAAGATGAACTAAAGCCTTCACTTTTTACACCATCTTTTCTAAAGCCACTCCTCTTCTCCAATAAGCTATGTAGAGCAGAAAAAAACTCTATCTACTTCTCACTTGAAAGAGTAGCATGCCCAGATATCTACAGAGCAGGTGATGGAGTACATAAAGAGTGGATGCAGATTAAGCACTCCAAGAAAAGAACTATCACAAAACCAAAAGACCTAATATATCTCTATCTTGAGCAAAGATGCTTCAATAATGCTAAAAAAATAGTAGCAAACTCAGAGATGATAAAAAAGAGTATTATTGATTTCTATAATATACCTTCTTCTAAAATAGAGGTGGTTTATAATGGATTTGATGCAAAAGAGTTCGACAAAGAGGATGCTAAAAAAAAACTTAAAAAAGACCTAGGTTTAGAAAATGGCACAAAGATTATTCTATTTGTTGGAAATGGCTTTTTTAGAAAAGGTGTTAAGGAGCTTATAGAGCTAGTATCACAACTAAAGTACCAAAATATAGTAACAGTAATTATAGGCAAAGATAAAGAGATACAGAAGTATAAAAACCTTGCTAATAGTTCAGGCAAAAAATTTCTCTTCCTAGGTGAGCAAAAAGAGGTAGAGCGATACTATCAAGGAAGTGATATTTTTGTATTTCCGACACTTTATGAGCCTTTTTCAAACGCTACACTTGAAGCTATGGCGTATGAGTGCGTTAGCTTTACAACTCTTAAAAATGGGGCGTATGAGATTATAGATGAGAGCTTTTTTAGGCTTGAAGATGACCTAGATGTTTCAGCTATAAGGATTGATGCACTTCTAAATGATGAAACAAAACTAAAAGAGTACCAACAACTACATGCAAAAAAAGCTAAAAATCTCTCCATCCAAGTAAACCTACAAAAAACTCTTGATGTGATAAACTCTATATGACCTCCATACTCATAAAAGTGCCAAACTGGCTAGGTGATGCGGTCATGTCCTCATACGCTATTGAGGCTATAAAAGAGCTATATAACAATCCTAAAATAACACTTCTAGGAAGAGCGCATATTTTGGAATATTTCAAGCTTGATAGCTACAACTATGAGTTTATAGAAGATAGTACAAAAACCTCCAAATCAAGAATAGTTGCGACCATACAGCTAGGCAAAAAACTAGAAGCTTATGATATTGCCTTTAGCTTTACCAACTCATTTCTATCAGCCCTACTACTCTATCTTAGCGGCTCAAAAAAAAGAGTGGGATTTACTAGAGAGCTAAGAGGAGCCCTACTTACGCATAAACTTCAAAAATCCTCATCTCATCAAGCATACGAATATCTTCGGCTTGCCTCATTTGAACAAGAAGGTGTTTTAACCAAAAAATCACTTAACTTCACCCCTACAACAAAAGATAAAAACACAATAATTATAGCCCCAGGAGCAGCCTATGGAAGTGCTAAAAGATGGGGAGAGGATAGGTTTGCTGAACTTATTACTCAAAAGCAAGAGCTATATTTCAAACTAGTAGGCGCAAAATCAGATAGTGATATATGCAAAAACATAGAAAATATATGCTTAAAACATGGTGCTTCAAACTTCATAAACCTATGTGGTAAAACCTCCTTAAAAGAGCTAGCAGAGAATATAAAAAAAGCAAATATAGTTATTAGTAATGATAGCGGGGTGATGCATCTAGCTGCTGCTTTAAAAACTAAAGTTGTAGCCATATTCGGTCCTACAGATGAGACAAGAACCTCCATCTGGGATGAAACAGAAAACATAATCATCAAAAAAGAGACATCTTGCGCTCCTTGTAAACATAGAATCTGCCCAAAAGAATCACATCTATGTATGGAAAAAATCTTGCCAAAAGATGTTATTTTAGCCATAGAGAGTTTAGGAGATTTATAGATAAAATAGTATAAGATGGGAAGCTATCTATAATATATGCTTAATAATGCCATATTTTAAAGGAATAATGTTGAAACAAAAAAGACTTTCTTCACTAAACAAAATCCAATATGCAAATATAGCTTCACTTTTAATATTTGCACTCACTCTTACAATAGAGGTTATTATAAATGGATTTGATTATATAAGAATCCTAAATATAGCCAACTTCGCTCTTGCTTGGTTTATGTTTGTGAATATAAGAAAGGTACAAAAGACAGTATCAAAACTCTCAGATATTATGAAAGATGCTGAAAATGGATTTTTTGAGGGCAGACTAAACCACATAGACGAAGGTGGTGAGCTTAGAAGTCTCTGCTGGAATAGCAACAATCTTCTAGATCAGCTAGAATGCTTCATGAGAGAGGTCAAAACCTCAGTAGAATACACTACTGATAAAAAATTCTTCAGACATGCAATAGATACTGGTCTAAAAGGTAGCTTTGTACAAAACTTAAAAAGAATAAATACAGCCCTTGATGCTATGGCAGAAAATGAAAACCTAAACAGACTAAATGCACTAGGTAAACAACTCTCAGATATGAGCAACAAAAACCTATCTATTGGTCTAAAAACAATGCAAAAAGACCTAGATGACAATGTTAAGATGATGTCAAATATGTCTTCAAATATTTCAGATATATCAAAAAACTCAAAAAACAGTAGAAGTAAAATAGTTAGTATAACCTCAGATATAGAAGAGCTTGTAGAGAGTATAAATGAGAATGACAGAGGTATAAAAAGCTTCTCTGAACGATCAAAAGAGATTGAAATGATAGTGCGTATAGTCGAAGATATAGCAGATAGAACAAACCTTCTAGCTCTAAATGCCGCCATAGAAGCCAATAGAGCAGGAGAGCATGGTAGGGGGTTTGCAGTAGTTGCTGAGAATGTCAGGGAGCTAGCTGAAAAGACAAGAAAAGCAACATCTGAGATATCTATATCAGTTCAGAGTATGCAACAAGAAGTCACTGGCATAGAGGATAATTCTGAGACTGTAGCAACTATCGCTAAGGATGTAGGTGATAAG
>CAZAFM010000071.1:0-13793 GCA_964484395.1 uncultured Campylobacterales bacterium
TATCTTATCCGCTAGCTTTGTTAGCTCCCTGCCTTTGTATGCTGTCCTTAGCCACAAGCTTAGCTTTGCTATCTCTGTGGCATCTTCGTTTATATCCACTCCATAGAGGTTGTTTTCTAGTATCTCTTTTTCTATCTCATAGCCGATAGTTAGGTCTGCGTATGGTAGTAGTAGGTCTCGCACTAGCGTATGCTCAGCTATGAGATACTCAAGCGCTTGGTTTAGAAAAGCCCCACTTCCACATGCTGGGTCTAGTATCTTTAGCTCTTTTAGCCACTCTCTATAGGATAGGATGGCTTCTTTTATCATCTGCTCTTTTTTTTGGAGTTTCCTTGGGTTTTTTACCTCTATCTCTATGGGGATGTCTATCTCTTTTTTCTTCTCCTCACATAGCTTGCCTAGTGTGTTTTCTACTATGTACTTGGTGATATACTCAGGGGTGTAAAAAACGCCGTCTTTTTTGCGTTTGGTCTTTGTCTTGTCAAACTCCTGCTTTTCTATGCTAGCAGTTAGCTCCTCTAGGTCAGTGAGGCTCTGTTCAAATATATGCCCAAGGATGTTCACACCCACATCACTTAGGAAGTCATAGTCACTTAGCTTCTGGGCTTTCATATCCAGACACTCATCATCTATGAGCAGAGAGTCTAGCACCTCATCACTAGCAAAAAGCCCACCATTGTACTTCGGAATGTCTAGCTTATCATTTCCCTCATTTATAGCGTGGAAGTAGAACTTATAGATGTCATAGAGTCTGTAGTTTGTGAACTTTTGGTTTTTAAACTCCTCTCTTATCTCTTTTATCGTGTTTGCTCTAAGCAGTCCCCTATCCTCAGCAAAAAGTATAAATATGATGCGGTCACAGAGCTTTTGGGTGAGGCGAAGTAGCTCTTTTGGCTCTCTTTGGTCGTTGTTTTGCAAGATGTTTTCAAAGAGCTGTAGACGGAAGGCTGAGAAGTCTTTGTAGAGGTCTTTGCTTATCTGCTGCTCAAAGCCTACTGACTTCTCTTTTAGCCTCAAGGGTAGTCCTGCTTCTATACTCTCATAGGATAGTAGCAGGTGCAGATGCTGAAACCCATCATAGTCCAGCTCAAAGAGATAAAACCTCTCATAAGCCGTACTTTTCTCCACATAGAAGCGTATCTCATCAAAGTTAGAGATGATGACATACTTTGCATCTGAGTGCTGAGTGAGATACCAGAAGGCTTGCTGCTCTACCCTGTCTAGGTTTTTGGTTTTTTGATCTTTTAGCTCTATGACACCTAGGACTTTACCATCTACATGTATGACACCATCTGCTTTTTTGGAGTCTGTCTCGTTTTTTTTCTCTCGCTCTAGGTTGTAGCTCTCTGGGTTGGAGGTTTTTAGAGTGTAGCCAAGACAGTTTTCAAAGACATCCCTTAAAAAACCATCTTGATACTCCTCCTCTTTCCACTCTTTTATCTTTGAGCTTTTGGCTTTGTAGTCGTGATATAGTGCCCATCTTTTAGCAACTAGGGCTTCATCTTGTTTTTGCTCTTTTAGGAGCTTTGGTTGATATAGTGCCATACATCTCTGCTTGTTTTTGCAGTTATTTTAGCATAATGAGGGTGAAATTCAAACGAGTGTCATATTTGTTGCTTCTCAGTGATTTGCTATATTTTTTCAGCATTTGGCTTATTGCGATTAAATATTTTTAAAATCTCTATGGTGTTATCATCCAAGTTGACTTCATAGGTTATAGTGTATTTTTTATATGTCATATCTCTGATGTTTTTGTTTTCAAAATATAGTGATTGCTTATATTTAAATGGAAAATTTGGTATATCTAAAATCAGTTTTTCTAGTTCTAAAGCAAATTTTACACTTGCACTTGGTTTATCCAATGCAATGTAATCCAGAATCTCAATAAGTTGATGCTCAAAAGAGGGATTGTAAATAACTTTCATTACTCGTTTTCAATAATATTTAGATGCTGCTTTATGCTCCCCCAAACTTTCTCATGTGAAACCATCTCAATATTCTTATTTTTAATATCATCTCTAATTTTATGAAGCTCTTTTTGCCTCTCATAAAAGCAAGGATCGTATTCTAGGTTTTTATCTTGCTGAACTTTAACTTCACTTTTAAATTGCTTTAAATACTCTAATAGATTCGGCACAAAATCATCTTGCACTTCTAAGGTTAAAGTTTGCATTGTTAACATCCTTTGCTTAAAATATCTCTATGTTACCAAAATTTAGGTGAAATTCCAACGAGTGCTATCAGTTGACTGTACAACAATCAAGTATCTTTATTACACCTACCTCCCAAACTTCCTTAGTACACCATCTAGCTGGTTCACATATCCACCACCAAAGGCTCTGATATGTACTAGCAGGGCGTAGCTATTTAGCATATCTACTCTACTTTTCCAGAACTCACTATCAAGTGGATTATAGCTACTATAAGCATCATAGAAGCGCTTAGAAAATGTACCAAAAAGAGTGCTAAAAGCTATATCATACTCATAACTTCCATAGTAGATAGCAGGGTCTATGAGGATGGTTTTTCTTCCATCATTCATGACATTTCCACCCCATAGGTCACCATGAAGTATACTTGGGTGTGATGATGTCAAATTGTTTGATACATCTTCGCTGAACCTAAGTACTCTATCAAACATTTTTTCTTCTATTTTTCCCTCTTGTAGGCACTTTTTAGCCATATGCCCAATCCTGTGTTTTGCAAAAAACTCACCCCAATCACTCTCTTTAGGATTTGGTTGAACAAAAGAGCCGATAGTTGTATCTCTCCCATATCCATAAAACTCAAACCTGTTTTGATGCATAAGTGCTAGAGCTTCTGCGAACTCAACTTCATCATAAACCCCGTGATAAGGGAGCTTCTGAAGGCTCAAGCTATGTTCATCATATTCTAGAACTTTTACACACGATATGTAGTGACCTAGCTCTTTTAGCATGGAGGCTTCTAGTTTTGCATGAGGTGTTTTTTTATAAAAGCATCTATCCATAACCTACTCCAAAAGCCCTATCATAGCCACCATACGACCAGAAGCACTTCCTTCTCTTCTATAGGAGTAGAGGTCTTTTTGACAGCAAGTACATAGAGGTGAGAGCTCTATGTTTTTTTCTAAAACACCTGCTTTTAGAAGGTCTATGACTATTATGGTAGCTAGATCAAGTCTATACTTTCCATCTACATTTTCAAGTGCAAAAGAGTATTCGCTAAACTCACTAGCCACTTCAGCACCAACTTCATAGCAACAACTTCTAATAGATGGGGTTATGAAGACCTTTAGCCTGCTAGGCTCACTTCTATACATATCATTCATAACTCGTATGGATTTGTTTACTATCTTTTTTTTAGTGCCTCGCCAGCCAGAGTGGATAGCCCCTATGGCTTGGTTAGCAGGGTCATATATCAAAACCCCCACACAATCAGCAAGAGTGATAGCCAAAAAAAGCTCTTTTTGATTAGTAATAAGCCCATCAGCACTACCTACTGTGTCTTCTTCTAGACTCCACTTTTTATCTTTATCACTTCGTTCAGCTATGTAGATTTCATCACCATGTACTTGATTAGCTGAAATAATAGGAAGCCCCTCAAGTCCAGCTTGTAAAAGCTCGCGGTTTTTGGATACTACACTCTGCTCTTCATTTGTATTAAAGCCTAGATTTAATCCCTTAATCTTCTCTCCTAGATTTAGCTCTAGGTTTTTAGTGCTAAAAAGCGCTGCTACTCTTGCATCAAAAATATTTGGTGATATGACCTCCAAAAAAGCTCCCTTTTTTTCTTATTTTGCCCAAACCTCACTTAACCAAAAATAGTAACTTTTTTTTATATAATCTGCTATAAACAAAACAAGGATATCTTTGGGAAAAAAAGTAGCAGTAGCACTCTCAGGAGGGGTAGACTCAACCATGAGCGCTCTATACCTAAAAGAAGCTGGATATGATGTAGAAGGTCTTCACTTTAACATACACAACATAGATGAACAAAACAAACAAAGCTTGTTCTATGTCAAAAAAGTCGCTAGCTTTCTTGATATCCCTTTTGAGATTATAGACCTCAAAGAGGAGTTTAGAAGCACCATCTACACACACTTCATAGAGAGCTACAAAAAAGGAGATACACCAAACCCATGTGCACTATGCAACAAATCCATAAAGTTTGGAAAAGTCTATGAATTCATCAAGCAAAAAGGCTTTGATTACCTAGCTACAGGGCACTATGCTAGAAGTGATGGAGAGTTTTTATATAAAGGAGTAGATAGAAGAAAAGATCAAAGCTACTTTATGTATGGTATCAAAAAACAGATACTAAAAGATCTACTCTTCCCACTAGGTAGTAAACTCAAAGAGGATATAAAAAAAGATGCCATGCAAATCCCTCTCCTAAAAGAGATAGCGGAGAAAAAAGAGAGTAGTGAGATATGCTTTGTTCCTACAAACTACATAGATGTACTAAAAAATGAGATAGAAACAGACACACCAGGAATAGTAGTTGATGAAAAAGGTAGAGATATTGGAGTGCATAAAGGCTATATGCACTATACTATTGGAAAGAGAAAGGGCTTTGATGTACCTCTCTCTCATGACAAACTATATGTTAAAGAGCTAGATGCAAGTAAAAACCAAATAGTAGTAAGCCAAAAAGACGGTCTCTATAGAAAAACCATAGAGGTTGAAGTGGATAATCTTTTTACCACACTAGATTCGCTAGAGTATGAGGTAAAGATACGCTACAACACAGAGCCTGCAAAAGCATACATCACCATAGTAGATGGTGTGGCAAGTATAGAGTTTGAAGAGAGTGTCTTTGGAGTAGCTAGAGGTCAAATAGCTGCTTTTTATCAAGGTGAACAACTACTAGGTGGTGGAGTAATAAGATAAGATCGCAAAAGGAAAAAAATGCCTAAAAAAACAAAAAGCATAAAAAAATACATCATAATCGGCACACTTATATGTTCTATTGGCGGATTTATTATATTTTCAGCTGCTGGTTTTTATTTTTTTAAAGAACTAACTGAAAACAGGGCAAGAGAGGTAGCTAATGGACTAGCTATGCAGACTTTTAACTCTATGTATCAAGTAATGAAAAGAGGCTGGAGTAGAGAAGATTTAGAGGAGTTTATATCTGCGACAAAGCGCTCTTATAAAGATAGCTCAACTAAGATAGAGATATATAGAAGCCCAGTTGTAGAGAATCTATACGGCAAGATAGAGCAGAGCGTAACTCCTGAGGTAGAAAATGTTTTTCAAGCTGGAAGAATATACACCAAAGATGGTTCAGGGCAACTAGACTTCATCTACCCTATAAGAGCTGATAGCTCATGCCTTAGTTGTCACACAAATGCAAAAGCAGGAAGCATACTAGGAGCAATAGAGGTCAAGCAAAACCTAGATGAACTACTAGATACCACCAAAAAAGAGTATCTCTCTGTTATGCTCTTTCTTCTTCCTATACCTATTATCATAGCTTATCTCATAGCAACATGGATGGTTAGACCACTTAGAAAATCAGCAAAGCAGATAGAGCAAAATATAAAAGAGGTAAACTCCATAAGAGACCTATCACTTTTTACAACATCATCACTTTTTACTGGTGTAAAGGAGTTTGACCAAATAGTAGAAGAGATACAAAAGCTAACTGAAAAACTAAAAAACATCGCTGCAGATAGAGACCTGCTTGAGTTTGAAGTACGCTTACTAGACAAGTTCATTATCACTTCTGATATAGTAAAAGACTGGCGTGAACATGTCAAGGATTTATTAACTGAGATAAACACTGTTATGGAAGCATATTCACTCTTTGTAATGTTTAAGCTTGAAGAGGAGAGTTATGATATTGAGATTTTTTGGATAGATGAACCCTCAGAATATACAAAAAATATGTTTGAAGAGATAGTCAGCCAGAGAATTAAGAGTAATCCATACTTCTCGGATTTTACACATCTAAAAATAAACCACCATTCAGTTAGAAGAGGTAAAGAACCTTTGAATTTGACTAGAAAAGATATAGAGCTTCAGACAAAATCTCTCATCCTCTCAACCCCTAAAATAGGTGGAGTAGTAGGTATAGGTGTGCATTCTGAACTAAGTCAAGATCAGACAAGATATATAGTTATTGAGTCAATACTAACAACCCTCATAAATGTAATAGGCTCCGTAAAAGCTATATACAAGTACACCAAAGACCTTGAATACTATGCTACAAGAGACCCTCTTACGAACCTCTACAACCAAAGAGTATTTAGGGAGTTACTAGGGTATGAGATAGGAAGGGCTACTAGGAGAGGTTATAAGTTTGGAATTTTGATGCTTGATTTTGATGATTTCAAGGCTATTAATGACAAATACGGGCATGATTTTGGTGATAGATTTCTTACAGATTATGCTGATTTTATACAGAAAACATTGAGAGCCGAAGATATACCTGCTAGATATGGTGGTGATGAGTTTGTGGTTATTTTGCCTGAGGCTGATAGTGAACAAGCATACCTAGTTGCCAAAAACATAAAAGAAGCCATAAACAAACACTCTATAAAAGCAGATGATGGAGAGGATGTAAGAGCAACTGTGTCTATTGGATACTCTATCTATCCAGACCATGGTAAAGATATTGAAGAGCTTTTTATCATTGCTGATAATATGATGTACAAAGCCAAAAGTGAGGGTAAAAACACAATCTCTATTCCTACAGAGGATGATATCAAGGCTAGTTTTGACAAGGCAAACAAGAAGATGAATCTTGTAATGAAGACGCTTGAAGACAAAAACCTTATTCCAAATTTTCAGCCTATTATGAGATGTAGTGACAGAAAAATAGAGATATATGAGCTACTAATGAGGATAAAAAGTGAAGGTAAACTCATCCCTGCTAGTGAGTTTATAGACACAGCAGAGTCTATGGGTGTAGTACATAAGATGGACTATATCCTTATAGAAAAAGCCTTTGAGAAGCTTCAAGAATCAAATTTTGAGGGGCTACTTTTTATCAATATCTCACCAAAGGCTCTAATTGTTGGTGAGTTTATAGGATATATAAAAAATATGTGCAAAGAGTACTCATTTAGTACTGAAAACATTGTCATAGAAATATCCGAGAAAGATTGTGTCAAAAACATAACACTACTTGAGAAGTTTGTATATGACCTCAAGATGGAGAATTTTAGGTTTGCAATAGATAACTTTGGAACAGGACTTAGTACCTTTACATACCTAAAAAGACTACCTATTGACTACATAAAGATAGACGGTGAGTTTGTAAGAAATATCAAAAAAGATAGAAGTGATAGAGCCCTTATCAAAAGTATAGTCACACTAACAAAAGAGCTAGGTATACAGACTATAGCTGAGTCTGTTGAGGATCAAGAGGTTTTAGAAGACATTATAGAGGTTGGTATAGATTTTGTCCAAGGCTACCACATAGGAGTTCCATCTGAAAAAGTAGCAAAAAAATAGTAGAAGCTTAACTATAGATAAAAATGGGCTTCAAAAAAGTTTTTATAAAGAAAAGATAGCTTATAATCAATGACACAGTAAAATCTATAAAAGGTAAGTGGTGCCTAAGAAAATAAAAAAAGTTAAATGCCGAGGAAGTGTTTTAAATATATCTTTTATCAAAGATAGTTTGGTTTTGATGGATAACGCATACAATGTTTATGAGTTCAACTTAAAAGACCTCTCATTTAGTAGAAGTTTTTGCGCCTTCAAAGACAAAACTCCTTGGCATAAATATTCTAGGTCAGTAGACACCTCAACAAGAGCCTTTAGTGCTATCTCACTAGCAAAATCCACCAAAACTATGATACTCCAATTAAGTGAAAAGATAAAAAAGAAGACTATTTTAGAGTGGCACAAAAATGATACTTCAGTAGTTGCCTTTTCACCTGATGGTACCATGCTTGCTACTGGCGGTGAAGATGGGCGATGTATCTTCTATGATGGAGATAATTTCAACCTTATGAGCTCGCTTTTTCCAAAACCTGATTATATTTCCAATATCTGCTACTCAATTGACTCTAAACTTGTAGCTATCCTCTGCTTTGATAAGACTTTTGAGATTTTTGATATAGAGAGAAATATCTCAGTTGCAGAGTTTGAAGCTAGTAGTGTTTGTGAGGATGGGTTTTTTGATGATGAGAGAAAGTTCTTTTTCTATGTCACTAGAGATGGTAATATAGGGCGTTTTGATATTGACAAAAAAGAGACACAAGAGAGAGATGACCTAGCCAACTTCTGGATGACCAACTGCAAAAAACTGCTTGGTGGTAAGTTTGCTCTTATATGCGGGAAGGATGAGCGAGTTCTTGCTATTGATACTTACTCTTTAGATATAGTCTTTAGCTACAAACTAGAACAAAGCGGGATAGCCTCACTAGCTATAAAGGAAGATAAACTAATGGTAGGCTCTATTGATGGGCTTTTTGAGGTTTATGACTTCTCTGAAAACAAAGAGGAGATGAAGCTTAAGCTCAAAGAGGATGATATAGAAGCCGCATATCAGATGAGTGAGCAAAACATCTTCTTGAAGCTAAACACGGACTATGTAGAGGCAAAAAACAGACTTTGGGATAAAAAAAGAAAAGAGTCTATCGACCTACTAGCTAAGAACAAAGCTGATGAAGCACTCAAAAACATCAAACCATTCCTGGAAGACAAAGAGAAAAAAGAGGATTTTGACTTCTATCTATCTCAGATTGAGGATATTGGCAACTTTATGGATCTTTATGAGAAAAAAGAGTATCCAAAGGCCTTTAAACTAGCTGATCAAAACGAACAGATAAAGGCACTAAGTATATATGAGGAGCTAGAAAAGTACTGGGAAAATCTCTTTAACACAGCCAAAAAAATGCTTCAAAAAAACCCAACTCTATATAGATCAAAGGCAAGAGAACTCCTAGAGCCTTATGCAAGCGTAAAGTCAAAAAAAGAGCTAATAGTTACCCTTCTAAACAACGCTGATAAATTTACGCAATCTGAGGAGTTTTTAAAAGAGAGAGATTTCGCTGGATACTTTAGACTTTGTGAGAAGTTTCCTTTCTTAAAAGAGACTCAAGCATACAAAAAAGCTGTAATGATAGGTGAGCAACTTTTTGATAAAGCCTTTGATGCTGAAAATAAAAAGGATTTTGAAAAAGCCCTAAACTACCTCAATGTATTGGGTGATTTTACACCATTTAAGCATGGTGCACTAGAGAGAAAAAAACACCTTGAGAACAAGATGGCCTTCTTTAAATCTATAAAAGAAAAAGACATCCCTGCAGCATATAGAATAGTAGAACAAGATAGTGACCTAGCATCCCTAGAGGAGTTTGAAAGCCTAAAAAATGACTTTAAGAAGCTCTCCAAAAAAGCATACGAAAAAGCCTTTGGTGGCTTCTCCCAAAGTGCTCTAGAGATATTAGAGGACTATATAGATATAAACTACTGGAGAGATAAGATAGGCTCTATTATGAAAGTCTCTTATATTAATGAGATAAAGTATGGAGCGCAGAAATTTACTGATAAACAAGTAGACTGGATGAGAACACTTGAAGATTATGTTTGCAGATTTGGGAAGGATGAGGAGTTCATAAAGACAGTGAGAAGTGCAGGACTTGGTCAGTATCTAGAGAAATTAGAGAGTGATGGTGATGCTGAGGGCTTTAAGAAAATAGAGTATCTAAACAGCATAATAGCTAAAAATGAAAGTGAAGATTAATGGATATGCGAGCTATGCACAACTGTCAACCACTTGAAAGCATAAAAAGAGTGGGTGTTGCACTTAGACCTTCTACTCCTGAGCTAAGGGAATACTTCTTTGAACTAAAAGAGATTTTTGAAAAAGAGGGGATTGAGGTTAGCATAGACTCTGTAAGTGGTGGTATGATAGGTGTTATGGGTGAGCCTTTTGAAGCTATGTGTCAAAACAGTGATATACTAATCTCAGTAGGGGGTGATGGAACTCTTATATCACTTGTAAGACGAAGCTATGAGTTTTCAAAGCCTATATTGGGTATTAATGTAGGAAAACTTGGGTTCTTAACTGATATCAAAAAAAGCGACATAGTCCACTTTGTACAAAACTACTCTAGTAGCGCCTACAGAGTGGACTGCAGAATGATGTTTGAGTGTACTATAGGAGATCGAACATATAACTATAGGGCTTTTAATGATATAGTTATAACAAGAAAGCACCTAACCAAGATGATACATATAAAAGCTCTTTTTGAAGGAAACCACTTCAACACCTATTATGGAGATGGTATTATCATTGCTACACCTACAGGCTCTACTGCATACAATATCTCAGCTGGTGGTCCTCTAATATTCCCTTATTCCAAAAGCTTCGTCATAACTCCTATATGTCCCCATTCACTATTCCAAAGACCTCTTGTACTACCTTCTGAATTTGATATTGTTTTTGAGATAGTTGAGAGTGATAACGGGCTGGTTGTACTAGATGGTCAAGAGATGATTGAGATAAAAAATGGTGAAAGTATAAAAATAGAAGCCAAAAGAGGTGCAGCAAAACTCATACACAGAAACGAAAGGGACTACTTCAAAATCTTAAAGGAGAAGTTTAACTGGGGGGATGCTTGATAGATAGAGTCAAGCTTGAAAACTGTTTAGGATTTAAGAGTGTAGTTCAAAGTCTAGACAAAAACCTAGTCGTCATAACAGGACCTAGTGGTGCTGGAAAATCAATCTTCATAGATAGTCTGCTTGGTCTTTTTGCTCTTAGAGAGTTTAGCGGGGGAATGGCTGAGGCTACCATTGAAGAGTCACTTGAATTAGAAGAGTTTGGAATAGAGAGTGATGAGTTTACCATCTTTAAGGTACTAAGGCACGAAAAAACTAGGTACTTTGTTAACAACCAACAGATATCTAAAAAGAAATTAAAAGAGCTTAGTAATAGGTTTTTGAAGTATATCAGCCATAAGGATTTTAGTGATTTTTCAGATGATGCACTGCTTCACCTACTTGATAGCTTCATATCCACTAGCACTACTCAGTTCAAAAAAACCATCTCTGAGTATAAAGAGCTATATAACAACTACAGAGTGCTAAAAAAAGAGCTACAAACAATAGAAGATGAAGAGAGAAAGATAGATGAACTAAAAGAGTTTGCAAAGATGCAAATTGAAAAAATAGACTCCATAAATCCTAAACCAGGAGAGTACGAAGAACTGATGGAGTTTAAAAAAAAGCTCTCAAAACTCTCAAAAATAGAGGACAACTTAAAAGAAGTATCACCTATTTTCGAGCTTGAAGAGGCTGTGGCGAGATTTTATACACTTATAGATGAAGATTCATCACTATTTACAAGCGCAATGAATGACCTTAGAGACAAGGTTGAGCGATCAGTTGATTTTATTACTGAGTCTGAACAAAGAGACATAGACTCACTACTTGATAGAATAGAGAAACTTTCATCTCTAAATAAGAGATTTGGCTCTATAGAAGAGGCTTTAGAGTTTAGAGATAAAAAAGCAAAAGAGCTAGAGCACTATGAGAATATAAGCTTTGAAAAAACCAGACTTCAAAATGAGTGTTCTTCAAGTCAAAAAACACTTGAAAAACTAGCATCAACTATAAGTAACACAAGAAAGCAATATATACAAAAGCTAAATAGTGACCTAAATGCTCTACTAAAAAAACTCCGACTAAGTAATGCTATTCTAGAGATAGAAGATAGTAGATTAGAAGAGAGTGGATGTGATAAAGTAGTATTCAAGCTTCAAGGTGCAGGACTTGACAAAATAAGCTCAGGTGAGTTCAATAGAGTACGACTAGCACTTCTAGCACTAAGTGCCAAATACACACAGACTAAAGGAATTCTCATACTAGATGAGATAGACGCAAATCTCAGCGGAGAAGAATCTCTAGCCACTGCTAAACTGCTAAAAGAGCTAAGTTCTACCTTTCAAATAGTAGTTATATCCCATCAACCCCATCTCCCTTCCTTAGCTTCAATGCACCTACTAGTACAAAAAGATGGTACAAAAAGCACTATAAGCACTCTCAAAACAAACGAAGAGAGAGCAAATGAGATAGCCCGTATGATAAGTGGTGAAAACCTTACTAAAGAGGCTATACTTTTTGCTAAAGATATACTTACAAAGGCTCAAGATGGATAGTGGTTACTTCAAAAGACAGATAGAACTTTGGGGTGAGGATAAGCAGAGACTTCTTGAAGACAAATCAATTCTCATAGTAGGAGCTGGGGGACTTGGAAGCTCTCTTGGGTTCGCACTTGGTGGGAGTGGGATAGGTCATATCACTATTGTAGATTTTGACAAAGTCTCAAAGCACAATATCCATAGACAAATAGCCTTTGACCTAGCCTCACAAGGAGAGTTCAAAGTAGATGTACTAGCAAAAAAGATAGTAGCTAGATATGATGGCGTAAAAGTAAATACTATCAATTCTAGCTTTAAAGAGGCAATAGATAGTCTTGGGAGTTTTGACTTAATTCTTGATGCTACTGATAACTTCCAAACAAGAGGAGAAATAGATAGATATGCAAAGTCTAAAAACACTCCTTGGATATACTGCTCTGTTGAAGAGTTTATGGCTCAGATTTGCTTCTTTGAGAAGAGTAGCTTTAGTAGTTTTGCTACCAAAAACCACACTCCTAAAGGAATAGCCGCCCCTATTGTGATGCTAGCAGCCTCTCTTGAAGCTAACCTAGCTTTAAGGTTTCTTGCAGGAGAGAAGATACAAAAAGATAGATTCCACTACATCTACTTTGACAAGAATGGCTCTTTAGAGCTAAAAAAATTTAACTTCCAGTAACCATACCGCAACATAAACTCACTAAAATCTAGCAAAATATACATTTTGGGGGAAAAGTATGAGTATAGAAGCCAAAACTGCTCAACAGTACATTGATGAAACTCCTATATGGAGGGATGGTACAGAGGTCTCAACCACACCTGTTACAAAGATGCAACTTCGCATCTGGGGGCTTGCAACTGCTGGTAAGTTCTTTGAGGGTATGGTTGTTTTTATGACGGGGGTTGCACTACCTCTTATAGTTTTAGAGTTTGGTCTAAACTCCTTTGAAAAAGGCATCATAGGTGCTGCTACGCTTTTTGGAATACTTATTGGAGCAACTGCCCTAGGTGGGCTCTCAGATAGATATGGTAGAAAAAAGATATTCATTGCAGAGCTTGTTTTGTTTGTCATCTGTCTAGCACTACTTACTATTAGTCCTAGCTTTCTCTTTTTAGCTCTTGCCCTTTTTGGGGCTGGGTTAGCCCTTGGATGTGACTACCCAACTGGACATATAGTTGTTAGTGAGAGTATACCTAGCTCACTTAGAGGGCGACTTGTTTTGGGGGCTTTTGGTTTTCAAGCTATAGGGGCACTTGTAGGAACTGGAGTTGCATATCTTGTACTATATGAAAACCCACAGATAGAGGCTTGGAGGTGGATGTATGCTACTGCTATTATACCGGCTATTATTGTTATACTTGGTCGTCTAACTATACCTGATAGTGCACATTGGCTAGTAGAAAAGGGTGAGATAAAAAAAGCAGAGTCAGAGCTAATGAGACTTCTTAAGAGAAATCCTCAACATCCAAAAGAGGTAAACCTCAGCAAAAAAATAGAAGAAAGTGAAGAGGATAAAAAGAGCTCAAACATAAAAAAACTTTTTAAGAAGAAGTATAGAAGAGCTACTATTTTTGCCTCCGTTCCTTGGTTTTTGCAGGATTTGGGGACTTATGGGATTGGGATTTTTACTCCTGTTATACTTGCTGCTACTTTTGCACATACTGGGGGAACTGCTGGAGATACACATGTCGCAGATGTCATACACTCAAC
>CAZAFM010000072.1:0-12878 GCA_964484395.1 uncultured Campylobacterales bacterium
GAGGCATAAAAGGGGATGCTTTAAAGATATATGAGAAAATAGCTGGATTTAGAGAGTCCGTTTCTTTTTATAATCTAGGTGTAGCAAGGATGAAAGAGGATGACTATGAAGGGGCAATCAAGGCTTTTCAGACTGCTATTAATGCAGGTGAGGATAGATGTGTATCAGCTCTAAATGCAGCTGCTTCAGCTCTGTATCTAGATGATAAAAAGCTCTTTAGCTACTATGTAGATTTAGCCCATGCTTTTTTAAAAGATGAGTCAAACTCTCCACTGTACTCATACTACTATGCACTTGTAATGTACTACAAGGACAACTTCTTTGAGAGCTTCTCGCCACTACTAAATAGAAGTTCACAGTTTTATGATGGTGAACAAAACCACATCTTAGCGAATCTTTACACACTCTATGGTGATAACCAAAAAGCCATAAATAGCCTAGAAAGAAACATAGAAGGTAGTGACTATCTCCATCTAGGGCTACTGTATGCTAGAGAGGGTATGTATGACTTAGCCGCTAGAAATATAGTAAGTGCTATTGATGATAATAACTCTAGTAAGGCCTCAGTTGCTCTAGAGTTGGTGGATTTAAAAAGAGGCTTTTTTCAAGATGCCTCATCTTCACTTAATAGGCTCATCTCAGATGGTGTAAGCACAAATGACTACTATCCCATAAGAGCAAAGCTTTCAGAGTCGCTTTTTGATATAGATATTGCTCAGCAAAGATTTGCTAAAGACTTTGACCTAAATGATATAAACTCTTTGAAGATTCTTTTTTACTTCGTCAACTATATGGTTTTTGATGCAGAAAGTATTATGAAAGTAATACAAAAGGGCGGGCTAAACATCTATATAGATGAGATTGAGGATGCAAAAGAACTTCTTTTAATAGGTGGGACAGTTTCGCAAGTGAACTACAACATAGCTTTAGCCCTAGAAGAGGTACTCAAAAAAGATCTTAGAAAGGCCAATAGAATTCTTCTTGAAATGACTGATAAGTATAAAAACCACGCTGTTTTACACTTCAACCTAGCTCTAAGCTATGCTCAACTAGGTGATTATGAAAAGGCGTACTTCCACTTTTTGAAGAGCTACCATCTTGATAGTCACAATATCATGGGCGGTGTTTATGCTATAGCTACTGCTAAGATTACTAATAGAGACTATGGAAAGATACTAGATGGAGTGACTGAGGATTTAGATAGGATAGAGCTTAGTGGTAAGAGAAAAGACTTTATTATTACCATGATAAACTTCATAGAGGCTAACCCTGTGAGTGTTATTAATTGGGCAGATGAAGATAACACTCAAAACCCACTACATATATCCGTAAAAGCTCTAAGTTCATATAGTGTAGGAGATATGGATAGGTTTGGTTTGTATGTAGATGAGCTCAAAGAGTTACTACCTGATGATTTGCTTGTAGGGATTTTTGATTTAATATCCAAAAATGCTGAGGGTGAAAACATATCGGAGTTCTCTCTAGCCTCTCAAGAGTTTTTTAGAACCAATAAGTACAACTTGGATGGACTCTACTTTGGAGCGGCTATTGCAAGAGAGCTTTATATAAGACTTGCATATATCACAGGGGCAATAAACTATGTAAAAAAAGAGATAGAGCAGAAGGTTCAAACATACAGTGGAGATGGTAGAGGACCTCTTCAAGCTCTATCGTTTGTAAACATCTACACTAGGAATTTTGAAGAGGCTTTTGTAGGCTATACTACTCTTATAGACAACCTAGATGTAAAAGACTCAAGAACGCTTTTTTTAGGAGCTGTAGCAGCTATTGGTTCAGGGCACCATGAAAACGCGGCTGCAAACTTGGAGCTAAGTATCTTGAATGATAGAAGAAACTATGAGAGTAGATACGCTTTAGGACTTCTATATCAAGAAGCTGATAATCTAAAAGGAGCCTCAGCGCAGTTTGGAGTGATGGGAAATAGTGGCTTTGAATCGGAGTATTTTGATTTTAGTATAGAGAGTAATACAAGGAGAGATAGTGGATTTTAAACTTACAAAATGGAGAGTTGAAAATATAGATTTTGGTTCGGCAAAAAAGGAGCTTATTAGAGATGATAGGCTACTTTTTTACCTAATTAGCACAGCATCATTTGTCGAGATAACCTCTGATTTATATACTAATAATCTTATAAACAAGTATGGTGGAAAGAGTGAGGAGCTTGCGAAGTGGCTAGAGAGTGTCTGGGAGTTTGAGGAGCTTCAGCATGGAAAAGCGCTTAAGGCTTATGTAGAGTATGTTTGGCCAGAGTTTGACTGGAATGGAGCTTATAGAGGCTTTTTTGAGGAGTACTCAAAGCTCTGTACTACTGGGGTATTAAGAGAAGAAGTAAGTCTTGAGATGGTTGAACGATGTGTGGTTGAGACGGGTACTTCTACTTTTTATAAGTTATTAGAAAGTGTGGTTGAAGAGCCACTTTTAAAGGGGATAGTAGGCGATATAAAAAATGATGAGATTAGTCACTACAATATATTTAAGAGCTACTATGAGGCGAACAGAGATAGTGAGAATATATCAAGATGGGAGATATTAAAAGCCATCATAGATAGAATAAAAGAGGTCGAAAGTGATGATACAAAGATAGCTTTTAAGCATATTTATGAGCAAAAAGAGAAAACTAGCTTTACTGAGGATGCTTTTGAGGCTTATAGTAAAGATGTGACTGCACTTATGGATAAACACTACCCTCACAAAATGGCTTCAAAGATGGTTTTGCAACTTTTAAACCTAAATCCTGCACTAGAGAAGCTCTCACTGCCTGTTTTAATGTATGTTGCTAAAAGCTTCATGTTTAAAAAATAAGCATTTGGTGTAAATGGTATTATTTAAAAATATTTTGTATTACTTATGATAAAATTAAGTATTATTTAAAAATATAGGCTATAAGATAGTAATTAAATTAATAGCAAGGAGTGAACATGGCTCTAATGGGTAGGGAAGGTCAGAATGACCTATATACAGCACCTTTTAATAGGGTAGATACAAATAGAGAGGAGTTCTATAAAGAGCTCTTAGAAAAAAGCAAGAAAAGAGTAGCAGAGCTTAAAAAAACCTCACCTCAGGTTGATGTAGATATACATAGAGTGCTTGAGTCTCAGGGTATAGATAGGCGTGATTTTATGAAGTGGGTCTCAGCAATCACGGCTACTTTGATGTTACCATCATTTTTTGAGCCAGTTGTGGCTGAAGCTGCAGAGCTTTTTAATAGAGTTCCTATCATCTGGATGGAGTATCAAGACTGCGCTGGAAACACTGAAGCACTTCTAAGGGCTCAAGGTCCAACTATTGATGAGATACTCCTTGATGTTATTAGTCTTGAATTCCATGATGTTCTTATGGCGCCTTCAGGACACCAAGCTGAGAAGCAACTACATGAAGCAGCTGAGTACTTTAAAGGGGAGTACCTTCTTTTTGTAGAAGGCTCTATTCCTTTAGCGGAGAATGGTATATATGGAACTATGGGACCTTATGGTGAGACATTTGTAGATAATATTAATAAGCTATCAAAAGATGCAAAAGCTGTAGTAGCAGTGGGGAACTGTGCTACTTATGGTGGTGTTCCAGCTGCAAATCCAAATCCAACAGGAGCTGTTGGAGTATGGGATATAGTAAAAGGAAAGCCAGTTATAAACATACCTGCCTGTCCAGCCCATCCACAAAATATGGTTGGTGTACTTCTATACTACATAATGACTGGTGGACTTCCTGAGATGGATTCTTTGCTTAGACCTAAGTTTGCTTTTGGATATAGAATCCATGATAACTGCGAAAGAAGAGCGCACTTTGATGCTGGTTCGTTTGTAGAGGAGTGGGGAGATATAGGTGCTCAGAACAACTGGTGTCTTTACAAAATGGGATGCAAAGGTCCTATGACATTTAATAACTGCTCAATTATTAGATATAACGATAATGTTAACTGGCCTATTGGCTCTGGACATGGCTGTATTGGCTGTGCTGAACCTAATTTTTGGGATAAGTACGCTTATGAGAGACCAATGGCTTCTGCTAGAATAAAAAGTCCAAATGGTGGGGTTGAGCGAAGTGTAGATGAGTTTGGTTTAGGGCTTCTTGCAGCAGCAGCTGTGGGTATTGGTGCTCATGCTATTGCTAGTGCAGTTGCGGGCAAAAAAGATGAAGAGGCTTAAGGAGTAGAAGATGTCAAAAAATCATATAATAGTAGATCCAATAACAAGAATAGAGGGGCATTTAAGAATAGAGGCAGTAATAGAAGATGGTGTGATAGTTGATGCATATAGCTCAAGTGGGATGTTTAGAGGGATAGAGACTATCTTAAAAGGCAGAGACCCTAGAGATGCTGGTCTTTTAGCTATGAGAATATGCGGTGTATGTACTGGAACACACTACCAAAGAAGTATTGAAGCAGTTGAAGACGCTTTTAATGTGACTGTACCTGATAATGCTAGAATTACTAGAAACCTTATCCAAGGTGCACTCTTTGTGCATGACCATCCTGTTCACTTCTATAACCTAGCTGGACTTGATTGGGTAGATGTTGTCTCAGCTCTTAGTGCAGACCCACAAAAAGCCGTAGATGAGGCGCATAGATGGAGTGATACTCCATATAACTGTTCAACTTCTCAGTACACTCAAGTTTTAGAGAGGATTAAGAAGTTTGTAGACCAAGGAAGATTGGGGATTTTTGCAAACGGTTATTGGGGAAATCCTAGCTATAAGTTTACTCCAGAACAGAACCTAATAGCTCTATCTCACTATCTAGATATACTTGAGCTTCAAAGAGATATAGCAAAAATGCATGCTATTTTTGGTGGTAAATCTCCACACCCTCAATCAATTGTTGTAGGTGGTGTAACCTGTGTTCAAGATATAGAGAACCCTCCAAGAATTACTGAGTATAAGCACATACTGAACAAAGCTAGACACTTTATCAAAACAGCGTACATTCCAGATGTACTAATGGCTGGAACTGTGTATGCAGATGAGGCACTAGCAGGTGTTGGAGCAGGGCTTGGTAACTTTATGAGTTTTGGTGGCTTTAGACTAGATAACAACCCTATGTATCAAGGAAAAATGCTATTCCCTGATGGTATTGTTCTAAACAAAGACCTAAGCAAAGTTTTTGAATTCGATCAAAAAAAGATAACAGAAGATGTAACACATGCGTGGTATAAGGGAAGTAAACCACTCCACCCATTTGATGGTGAGACAGAGCCTGAGTTTACAGGATATAGAACTGGTGAAGATGGGTATGCTTACCTTAAGACAGAAGAAAAATACAGCTTCCTAAAAGCTCCAAACTATGATGATACAAGGATGGAGGTAGGACCATTAGCAAGAATGGTTGTAGGATATGCAAAAGGTGATGAGCTTATACAAAAATATGTAAATGACTTTTTGCAAAGAGGAAACCTTCCAGCTTCAGTTTTGTTTAGTACAGTAGGAAGAACTGCAGCGCGTGCTATTGAAACTGACTTGATAGCTGATGAGATGGTTAAGTGGTGTGATGAACTACTTGCAAACTCAACAAATAGAAAGCTAGAGACATGGACTCAGTTTGACTTTGATACTGTATCAAAAGATGCAGATGGTTATGGACTAGAAGAAGCTCCTAGGGGTGCTCTAGGTCACTGGGTTAGGATAAAAGATGGTCATATAGAGAACTATCAAGCAGTTGTTCCATCTACTTGGAATGCAAGCCCTAGGGATGACAAAGGTAGAATGGGTGCTTATGAAGCTTCTTTGATAGGTACTAAAGTAGCAGATGTAAACCAGCCACTTGAGATTATAAGAACAATACACAGCTTTGACCCTTGCATAGCATGTGCGGTTCATTTGGTTGATACAAAAGGAAAAGAGCTTTCTAGCTACAAAGTAAACCCTGGAGGATGCAATGTCTAACAGAACCCCCGTAAAAAGAATGACGCTTTTTATGCGTATAAACCACTGGGCGGTAGCAATAAGTATGGTGGCTGCAGTGATTACGGGTCTTTATATTGGATATCCCTACTATCAGACTCTCATCGCTGAGCCTGCTGTAGACAAATATGTAATGGCATGGAATAGAGCTATACATTTTTATGCAGCTATTATTTTTGATGTCTCTTCTATTGTGATTGCTTATCTGTACTTTTTTAGTAGGTTTGAGAAGGCGTATAAGAAACTGATACCAACTCCTACAAATATTAAGGAGTTTTTTGCAGTTTTTATCAACCTTATTACCCTAAATAGAGTTAAAAGCTTTGATAGTACACATCAAGATAGCTTTAATGCAGTCTTTTTCTTTATTTTTCATATTATGCTTCTATTGATGCTGTTTACTGGACTTCAGTTATATGTTCATGGGCTAGCTTCAGGAGAGAGTTCTATTGGTGCTTGGTGGCCATGGGTTTTACATGTGGCGACTGATTGGACACTCTATGTTTTTGGTGGAATGATGGGTGTTAGATATGTACACCACTATATAGCATGGCTACTTGTTGCTTGGGTGATGTTTCACATATACTATCAGGTATGGAGAACTATTTATTGGAAAGAGGGAGATATCTCTATTGCCTTTAATGGTGAAAAGTACACAAAATCTACTTCTTAAACAACTAGGGCTTACGCCTTAGTTGCTTCTTGCTATAATCTTCTAAAACTACAAATAAGGTTTATTTTGAAAGATACTATTTTAATTGGTGTTGGTAATATTCTTTTTAAAGATGAAGGAATTGGTGTATTTGCGGCAAAATATTTAGAGTACAACTATGACTTTGCTGAAGGTTTGGACATTATAGATGGTGCAACTCTTGGGTTTAGGCTTATGAGCTACTTTCAGGAGTACAAAAGAGTATATATTATAGATACTATCTCTATTGAAGACACCCCGGGGTCTATATATAAAGTCCCAGCAGAGGAGCTTATGGGCTTAGGAACTTATAGGCAGACTGCTCATGAGGTTGAGATAGTTGAGATGCTTGAGATATGCTCACTTCTAGAGTCAATAGCTGAGGTCACAATCTTTGGGATAATCCCAAAAGATATAGAGAGTGTAGAGATGGGACTTACAAAAGAACTTGAGGAAAGTTTTGATAAACTTATAGCTGAAGTAGTTAAAGAGATGGAAAATATAGGGTTTCAGCCAAGTAAAAAAGATGGATTGAGCCTAGAAGAGATAGTCACTACTTGTTATAAGAATGAAATTTAGAAGGTAAAAAATGGCAATTTATTCAGTGGAGTTTTTTTCAAATAGATCTTATCTACTTGAAGCTATAGAGACTATCGCTTCAAGACATAATATAGAAGTAGAAACAACATATAGTAAAAACAACATATATCTACAAACACATCAAGATGAAGAGTTGTTAAAGATATTAGGAGAAGAGCTTCCTATATCTTTTTTTATGGGAAGTTTTAAGAATGTGGAGTCAATGCCACAAGAGGCTTCTTTTTTGAATACAAAAAGAGAGGACTTAGGACTATGCCCAAGATGTGTAGCGAGGGTTTTGGATAAAGAGTGCTTTGACTTTATGCTTAGATGTAGTGTGTGTAGAAATGATGAAGAGGATATATTAAGAGTAGAAGGAAGTGAACAAAAAAGCCCAGAAGAAATAGTAAAAGAGATAGTCAAAAGTATAAAAAACTCAAAAACTGTAACACTTAAGAACAAAAGCAGAGATATTACTATTTCAAAAGACAAAAACCCAACTTCAACTCAGATATTAGCACTAAATATATCTCAGATAGGTAGTGAGTTTCATATAGGTGAGGATGAAGCGATACTTCTAAACTCTATTGAGAGACCAGTAGTAGCACTTGAGACCAAAGAGGAATCATCTCTAAAGAAGCAGGGTATCAATATTTTTGATGTGGCTTTGTGTGCTGATGCTTTGAGTTATATTATTCTAAGAGAGCTAGCTTTAGAAGATATTAAATACATATATGTAAGCCAGAGTACAAAAGATGTTTTTAGAGCTTTTAGTATAAATGAGAAGAGGTTTTTTACAACTCCTAGTAGGGCTTTTTTGCCTTATATTAATGAGTGTAATAGGGATAGGTTGTCTGTTTTTGATAGGTTCGGCGCACAGAGTAGTGGTGGGAAAGTAGTAGTAGATACTATTGAGAAGCTAGAATTAGTAGGAGTAGAAGAGGTTGTATGTTCAAAAGATAGAAGTCAAGAGATAGAGCACTCTAACAAGAAAGTAATAAGTGATATAGAGGCAGTAACTGAGTGTATGAAAGATACTCATGATGAAGATAAGCTAGTAGTATCTAGCTATCTCTCTTTGAACTCAGAAAATAGCGGGTTACAGCTTTTCTCAAATGAGCGCTCAAAGCAGATTTTTAGATTTGCTTCAGTTCCGCATGATGCCTTGCTTATCCTTGAAGGAATGGCTCAAGTAAGTGAGAAAACAAGCCACTTAATAGATAAATACAAAGAGAGCTATAAAGACGAGTTTAGTGAGGTAGTGCAACTACTAAATAATAATCAACGATACTCTTCAAACCTAAAGTATATATTTGGTGTACTAGGGCAGTTTATCTCACCAAAAGCTGATGTTGATATGTATGAGCATATATATAATATGGCTTTAGGATATAGAAGTGAAGGTGGGCTGAAGATTGATATGAAGCTTAGTATGATAAATGATAGTTATATATTTGACTGGCAAAAATCACTTAGCTCAATTCTAAGCTTCAAGCTAGCAGATGCACCAAAAGAGATGATAGCTTATTCGCTTTTTGAGTCTTTTAGTGATTTTTTGGTGGATAATGTTTCGGAGATGTGTAAGCAGTCTAATACAAAATCAGTTATTTTAAGTGGTTCTTTTTTAAGTAATAAAATCTTTACAAAGAGAGTTATCAAGCACTCAACAAATATATTTGATCCTAAAATAAGTAGAGAGTTTCCGATAGATGGTGCTAGTTTAGCTCTTGGTGGAGTGTATGCTTAGGAGGGTAAAACTTCTTATAAGAGGTGTTGTACAAGGGGTTGGTTTTAGACCCTTTGTGTACAACTTGGCAAATGAGCTTGAACTAAAGGGTTTTGTACTAAATAACTCAAGTGGTGTTCTTGTAGATATAGAGGGAAAGAGTGAAAATCTAAAGCTTTTTATGGAGAAATTACAGTCGCAAAAACCAAAAAACTCCATCATAGAATCAGTAGAGCAAGAGTGTGATTGTGAGCCCTTACATAGAAAAGAGTTTATTATCAAAGACAGTATAGAAGAGAGTGATAGATGTGCTCTAATGCCTACTGATAAAGCAATATGTCCAGAGTGTCTAAAAGAGCTAAAAGATAGCTCAAATAGAAGATACAACTACCCATTTATAAACTGTATAGACTGCGGTCCTAGATACACAATCATAAAAAAGCTTCCATACGATAGGGTAAATACAAGTATGGATAGCTTCACTATGTGTCATGAGTGCCAAGAGGAGTATCACAATCCTCTTGATAGGAGGTTTCACGCTCAGCCAAATAGTTGCTCAAAATGTGGTCCAAAGCTGACTTTGTTAAGAAATAATGGAACTGCCTTAATAGAGGGTGAAAAGTCCATAGAGATAACTGCAAAGATGATAAAAAAGGGCGAGATAGTTGCTATTAAAGGAATGGGTGGTTTTCATCTAGTCTGTGATGCTAGTAAAGCAAATGTCGTACAAAAGCTAAGAGATAAGAAAAAACGACCTACAAAGCCTTTTGCTGTTATGTTTAAATCGTTTGCAGATATTATGAAGTGCTCTAGTATACAGGAGTGTGAAGCTGAGCTTATAAACTCAAGTGAGAGACCTATAGTTCTAGTAGAAAAAAAGAAGCCCCATAGACTTGAGAAGTTTTGTATAGCCTCTGAGCTAATAGCACCGAACAATACCAAGATGGGCGTTTTTCTCCCATATACTCCTATACACATTCTACTACTAGAAAAACTAAATACTCCTATAGTCTGTACAAGTGCAAATATTAGTGATGAGTCTATCATTGCTGACCCAAAGGATGTTCTAGGAAAACTACAAGATGTGGCTACTTATGTGCTTGATTATGATAGGAAGATAATAAACCCTTGTGATGATAGTGTGGTAGATGTCTTTGATGGTGAAGTTAAGATGGTTAGGAGAGCTAGAGGATATGCGCCTGCTAACATAAAGCTACCTATAAAGTCCACCAAAAAGATATTAGCCCTAGGTGCAAACCAAAAAAACACCATTGCAATAGGGTTCGAAGATAATACGCTTATTAGCCCTCATATAGGCGATATAGACAACCTAGATACATATAGTTACTTTGAGCAAAATGTAAGGCTTTTTGGTAGTGTGTATGACTTCACTCCTGAAGTGGTTGTATGTGATGCTCATCCTGAGTACGCCTCAACTAAGTATGCCAAAACTCTTGGTAAAGAGATACTTCAAGTCTATCACCATCATGCTCATACACTCTCTGTTCTAGCTGAAAATGGGGCTTTAGAAACAAAAGTTCTAGGAGTTAGCTGGGATGGAAGTGGCTATGGTGAGGATGGAACTATCTGGGGTGGTGAGTTTTTGGAGGTTGATGGAGTTGAGTGTAAGAGGATAGGGCACTTTAGGAAGTTTAAGCTTCTTGGAGGCAATAGAGCTATTAAGGAGCCTAGAAGGTCAGCCCTAGGGCTACTGTATGAAATCTATGGTGATGAAGCATTTTCTTTAGGCTTGCCATTTTTAAAGAGCTTTAAAGAAGATGAGCTTGAAGCGTTGCAAAAAATGTGCAAAAGTGATATAAATTCAGTACAAACAAGTAGTGTAGGTAGGCTCTTTGATGCCATAGCAGCTATACTAGAAGTGCTGTATATAAGTAGCTATGAAGGTGAAGCTGGGGTATGCTTAGAATACGAAGCAGCAAGTGAGTGTGATGAAGTCTATGGCTTTGAGCTAAAAGATGGAGTGATAGATACGAAGCAGATAGTAGAGGGTGTTATTGCTGATAGAGGTGATGTGCCAAAAGCTGCTGCTAAGTTTATGAATACATTAGCCTCTATAGCTGTAGCTATTGCAAAAAATAGAGGGCTACCTATGGCACTTAGTGGAGGCGTGTTTTTAAATGGATACTTACTAAAAGCCATTAAAAAAGAGGCTAACAAAGAGGGTGTAGAGTATCTAATAAACAAGCGAGTACCAAGTGGTGATGGTGGTATCTCTCTAGGTCAGATAGCCTATGCAGCACTAAAATATAAGTGAGGAAACTATGCAGAGAAAAGAAGAGCTAGCAAAAAACGCCAACTTTAATACAAAAATGGTAGAAGTGGCTACTAAGATTTTGAGCAAAAACGACAAAGAAGCAAACCGCTTAAGAGAAGTTTGGAAAACACATAAAGACCTATATGTAATAAACCTTATGAGCTCCCCAGGAAGCGGAAAGACAACTATGCTTGAAAGCTTAGCAGATACAAAAAGCTTTGAGTTTGGCGTAATAGAGGGAGACTTAGAGACAAACAGAGATGCAGAACGCTTAGAGGCTAAAGGTGTAAGAGCGCATCAGATAACCACAGGAAACGCTTGTCATCTAGAAGCAAAGATGGTTTCAAACGCTCTTGAAAACTTCAAGCTTGATGGACTTGATTTGC
The DNA here is from genome assembly GCA_964484395.1 of uncultured Campylobacterales bacterium. Lineage (GTDB taxonomy): Bacteria > Campylobacterota > Campylobacteria > Campylobacterales > CAZAFM01 > CAZAFM01. The sequence goes on from CAZAFM010000072.1 coordinate 11,574, forward strand.
TTTTTATAGAAAATGTAGGAAACCTAGTCTGCCCTGCCAGCTATGATCTAGGTGCTCATCTAAATGTAGCTCTACTCTCAATCCCTGAAGGAGATGACAAAGTGCTAAAGTACCCTACGATGTTTAGAACAGTAGATGCACTCATCATCACAAAGTGGGACTTAAAGCCTTATTTTGAGTTTGATGAAGACAGGGTTAGAGATGACCTAAAACAGCTAAATCCAAATGCCAAAGTCTTCACTCTAAGCTCAAAAGATGAGAGTATAAAAGATATAGTTAGTTACTTTAGCGAGTGTAAGAGTAGTGGGTTTATATCTGAATCGGTGTTTGTGTGAATTCTTTAAGTATAGTCAATAAGAGAGAGTGAATAGGTGTATAAAATAGAATGGTCTAAGGACAATAAAAATTTACCGATATTAAACGATTTTGCACAAGATAGCATAATATCTCCAAGACCAGTATTCTTTGAAGAGCTTGATTTATTAGGGTTTAATAAGCACTTTAAATATGCTTGTTGTGAAGAACCATTAATGTGGGCTATAGGAAGAGATTATTATTATAATAGTGTAAAGGTGGCAAAAGCAGTTGGCGGTAACATAAGCACTAAACCAGTATTAGAGATTTATGAAGATTGTGTAGATCTTCAGTCAATTGATATTGATATGTTAATAAAAATTAATAAAAATAAGATTGAAGTTCTTAAAAATGAAGCTATAGAATTTACCAAAAAAGTTTACAAAGAGTATGCCAATAAGGTTGATTTTTTTATTGTAGCTTTTAGTGGAGGAAAAGACTCACAAGTATTGTTAGACTTAGTAACAATAGCACTAGAGCCTGAACAATACAAAGTGATCTTTACAGACACAACAATGGAATTACCCCACACTTATGAAACAGTTCAAAAAACAGAAAAACACTATAAAAATATTTATAATAATTTTAAAATTACAAGTGTCAGGAATCCAGTCGATGCAGAAGAGCTTTGGAAAACTTTTGGTCCACCGAGTAGAATTTTAAGATGGTGCTGTAGTGTTTATAAAACTTCTCCTGTTCATAACTATCTCAAAAGTTTAAACAATGGCAAACACCCTAAAACTATATTGTTTGATGGAGTAAGGAGAAATGAGAGTAACAATAGAGTAAATCATCTCAGAATTGCTGATGGAGTTAAACACAATGGTGTTTTAAATACAAGACCTATCATAGAATGGAATGATTTTGAAGTATATTTATACTTGTTCTATTCAGGCGTTAAACTAAACAATGAGTATAGAATAGGTCTTAATCGCGTAGGTTGTAGCATAT
>CAZAFM010000073.1:0-12025 GCA_964484395.1 uncultured Campylobacterales bacterium
AAGAGTTATTTCACTTCCCTTATCCGTATTTGAAATCAAATAAAATGTAATATCTCCAAAAAGATTTTCTTCTTGTAATTCTTCAATTGTTTTGTAAATAAAATTTTCAAAGATATTAATTTTTGAATCAACAAGCGAATCAACATTTTTTACAATATTAGCATTGAAAATTTCAATATTTTCTTCACTCCAAAACTTATTTATCTCTTCATTATTGCTAATCATAAATCCCATACGACCAGATGTTTTTTGCATATTAATCGGTACAAAGAATAGTGATGTCATACACTCTTTACACACTAAAAATTGATTTGAAAAATTTGAAGTAAAATTTGCATTACTATTACCAGTAGTCAGAGGTAAAATAGTTTTACTAACACTACATAAATCATCTTTTTTCCCACAAGCTAAACAATAGCCATTTTTTGATTCTTTTATTAAATTATTATATTGTTCTAATGAAAATCTTAATCTAGCTTCTTTTTTCTTTATATCTGTTGGGAATGCTCGAACAAGTGATTGATTAGTAAACTTTGAATTAGAGGAAAAAACTTGTCCTATTCGTCCACTTGTTTTAAATATATAAATATTAAAAAGCTTTTTAACCTCTTGTTCCAACTCTTCAAAACTATCAAACTTGTCCTTGCCACAAAATTCAATAAGCCCAAGTCTTCCAATCTCTACCATCGGGTCACCAACTGGCTGTGAAAAATCTAAACTAAAACTTTCATATTTCATAGTATCATCATCCATCTCAAATAGTTTAGCATGCTTCATCTCCCCACCTCCACATACCCAAATCCAAGGCTATTTTTCTCTAGTAGACCTACAGATAGTGCAAGACTTGCGAGTTTTTGTGAGACCTCATCGCTGTTTATTCCTAGTTGAAATTTATTGCCAACTATCTTGCCTCCTTTGTAGTTTACAAAGATAGGCTTTTGGTTTTTGATAGCAAAGAGGTTTATAAAGTCAGCAGGGGCTTTTATCTCTTTTCCAAAAAACTGCTTGTGCTTTTTCTCTAAGTTGTCTTTTATCTGCTTTTGCAGTCTATCTATATCACCCCTCTCTATATCCCAGTACATCACTTTATCATTGACTTTCTCAGGGAGGCTTAGGACTGCTGGGGTTTTTGAGATTAGCTTGTCTATATAGGCGTAGTTTAGCTTTTTTATATCGCTGTTTTTTATATCAAAATCAAGCCCCTTGTAGTTCATCAGAGCCATTAGCACATCAAAAAGCAACTCTTGAGAGAAAGATACGATAGGTAGCCTATACTCTCTTCCTTTTTTGTACACCTTGTCCTTTTCTATTGGGTGGATAGCTCCTATACAGTAGGGTTTGAAGCCCTTTTGCCTATGCATCTGCTTTGTTTTGGGAAAAGCATCTATAGCTTGGTTGATATTTTCTCGTGAGAGTGTCTCTATGAGGTTTGGTAGGTATATATCCCTTTTTAGCAGGATAGTTAGATCACATCTATAGGTAGTCACTGTTTACTCCTTTTGTTTAGTAAGTCTATTTTGACACTACGCCTAGACAGCGTGGTGTCCACTTTTAGTTTTAGAGAAAACTTTTATGATTATTCTACTAGATTTTTCTTAAATACAAAGATTTAGCTTTAATATGACAGGAGTTTTTGGATTGTAGTTATTTTTTTGGTATGTTATTGCGTATGGTTTCTGCTTCTAGTCCAGAGACCATGGTGATTTTGGTGCTTTTCCCATATTTATGACGCCTATTTGGTTTCCCATTCTTGTTTGAATAGCAGGTGAAATCATATCTTTTGAAAACAGCAGAATGTTTAATGAGCCTCCAAAGTAGAAATTACCAAACTTGGTTTTTCCCTTCGTCACATCTCCACCTACTTCAAAGCAGTTTACCCTATCAGTAACCTCACTATCACAAGTATTTAGCACCACAGAGCCAACAGAGTCAAGTCCTACTGGGATGGAGGCTACATATCCAGTTTTTTTCTCTCCAAGCGCATCGTAGTCAACCTTGATGACTATCACACCTCTTTGAAAAGCCTGAAACTGGCTAAAGTCAGTCCCAGCTCTACCTACATCACCACTCTTAGGTGCCCAGTTTGGAAAATCAGGATAGCCAAAAGTCCCAGGAGTGCCTTTAGTCCCACTCTCTACAACCTCAGCGTGAACGACTTTTCCATCTACTGGTGAGTGAAAATGATGATATGTATTTGGCATCAAGACACATGAGAGTCCACTTCCGCCTACGAACTTCTTTTTTAGCTCTGGCTTTAGGCTTCCTAGCATATCATTTACTGAGATGGGGATGTTTTTTACATCTAGGATTGTGTTTAAGCCTATAGGATTGTCTACAAACTCTCTTTTGTAACTACCCTCAGATAGTTCTAGTATTTGCACTAGAGGATTCATAATGCAGTCAGTTGGAGAGACTATCACATAGTCTCGCTCTGGCATTGTTACAGGGCGACTTGGATAGTTTCCATCCTTATCGCTTTTTAGGTTTCTAGCAAAAAACTCATTCCAGCTTCTATACTTACTAGGATCTGTTATCTCATAGTCCTCTATCTCTATAAGCGGGTCATCTACCCACTCTGCTATCTCCTTTGTGGACTCTTTTGAGTTCATGAAGCTCATCTACTCTTTTTGCCACTTTTGCAAAAACTCCGCACCTACACCACTTTGTACAAACGCCGGTCCTGCTTGGTTTTTGTAGTATATCCATGCAAAGTACAGTATGGGATCAAGTGCATTATCAGCGTTTCCATCTATCTTAGGAAGTGCCTCACACCATGTATCAAACATCTCTATCATCTTTTTATGCAAGCCTTTTCCGCTTCCCGCCTCCTTCCAAGGGTTCTGGCTTGAGCCTTGATATGTGTAGCCTACTGGTAAATTCTCAAGTCCTTTATAGACATTATCAAACACTTCTCTTACTTTTTTATCACTCTGATAGCTAGTTTTTAGATACTCTAGTGACCCAGAACAGTAGGGGTCATCCTTTGCTTCTAGTGTACTCATCATAGCAAAGCTAGCTAGAAGGATTATAGAATAGAACTTAGTCAATCTCACAAGTTGAAAAACTATCTTCATATTGCACCCTTACAGTTTTTTGTTCATATATGGCACTTATTCTATCTGAGCCTAGCTTATATACTGCTCTTTACTGCTTATCTATCATTAACTGAGAAGAGTTAGGTTGCTTGCCTACTAGATGACTAATGATGGCTTTTATGTTTAGTATTGAAAGCATCTCTTTTTTTACATCTCCAGCTTCTGGTTTTACTACAGCGCCGGTTATTGTGGCTCCCAAGCCTGCACTTGGCTCTATTGACCTCTTTGGAATACTTGGTGAGTCTTTTACCCTGCTAGCTATGATACCTAGCTTTAGGTTATCTACTTTTGCTAGTATGATGGTATCTGTCTCTGGATTGTATGCTTTATCCTCATCGCCCGCATATCCCATCATATTCTTTAGGGTTACTACTGGAACTGTAGAGCCCATATAGTTAATCACACCTAGATAGTTCTCATCACTTCCAAGAATAGGGGTTATCTCCTGTCCTGTGATGGAGCATATAACATTACTACTTTGTATACCATACACTCTATCATATATATAAAAAGTAGATATATCCTCAGTCTCCTCATTTCCTTGCACAGATGGGTAGCTATACTCTTTTGCAGATTTTATCTCTTTGCTCGCTTCTTCATAAACCTTGCCTATATGTATAAATACCAAAGAAACAATATCTTGAACATACCCATCTTTTGTCTTGTACTCTCTATATCCTTTACTCGTACTACTTCCAACTATATAGTAGTTGCCTTCATAGGTAATGATTGTTGAGTATCCTTGACCATTTGCTTGACTAAAGAACTTACCTTCTATCTCAATACTACTACCTACCTTAAACCGGCTCGAACTAGATGCGATAATGCTTTTGTCTCTGTTTGCAAAAAGAGCAAAACACCCCTCAACTATCTCCCCTGCTGCATCTTTTGGAAGTGCATCTTTTAGCATTGCTTCAAACTCAGGCAGAGAGTCAAAAACAATCCCTATCCCACCTACACACTTTTGAGGCTCTTTGTAGTCCATAATAGGTGCACCGTATATATATGTATGAGCGGATTTGTAGTATTCTGTTTTTTCAAACCGGCTTACACTGTATTTTTGCTGGTCTGTAATATTCAGTGTCTCTTGTACCCATGAAGCTGATATTTTCTTCCCTACCTTCCCTCTCTCTTCTGGGTTTGATACAGCTATTATTACTCCATTTGTATCATAGACTATGAGGTTTGTGTAGACTGTGTAGAGGTTGTTTATATATATCAGAATAGACTCTATATGATTTGCTACTTCTGAGTCTATATCTTCACCAAGATGCTTTCTAAAGTAAGTTGTCAAAGCCCACCATCTACAGTCATTTGCCCTCTCATAGAGGTTCCTATCCATAATGTCTATTGCTAACTCTGCTTGAAACTCCACATTATCTAAGATAGAGCCTATTACAGTTGTGTTTAGGTTGGCTATTGACTCTTCAAAAATCCTCTTTGTACTATCACCTGTTTTTGATATTTCGTTTAGAAGCGATTTTGAAAATGTATTGTCACCACTTTTTGTATTTGCTATCTGGACATTCCCATTCCAAACAGTGCTATTTAGCTCTTTTTGTATTCTTTCAGCTTTTTGTGGGATTGTTTTTAGCTCATCTGGGAAGAGATTTGAGGTTTTCATCACCGCTTCTAAGACCTTTTCATCTACTTGATAGCTCTTCTGCGCTACCTCTTCAAAAGCCTTATCCAAAGGAGCTAAGACATGACCATACCACCCTAGTCCATAAAAGTCTTGGTAGCCATTTGTAGCACAAGTCTTGACTATGTATTCACGCCCCGCAAAGCGAACTATCCTAAAAGGCTTTTCAAGCTCCATGCTCATTTTTGCACCTATTGGAATATGGTACTCATCACTTGAAGCTATTACTCTTCCATCTTTATCAAGTATAGTTATCTCAAACCAATCTTCTTCGCTTTTTAGATTTTCAAAAATCCCCTCCATCTCATTTCTAAACCTAAAAACTAGAGCCAAGACACCTAGAACCTTTGAGTTTGGACTACTATCTTCAGTTACTCTATAAGCATAGATAAGTGAAGGTATCTGCTCTACTGTTAAATCAGTAACCCTATATGTCTCCACATACTCAGCACTAGTGTTTATAGCTTCTTCTATAATAGGGTCACTGCTCTTTTTTACAGGGTTGCTTTCATCAAGTTTTGCTAATACCCTTCCATCACAATCAAGCAAGATAATGTCACTATAAACTGAGTATTTAGCTACATAGTCTCTAAATCGCTTACTAATATTCTCCCTCGCCTCTCTCCTCTCTTCTCGCAAATCATCAGTATCAAAAGTTCCCTCTTTAATATATTTGACAAACGACCTTATATCATCATCAGTTGCTAAGAAGCCTATATCTGCAGTCCTCTCAAAAAGGTTTCTAATAACAATATCAACAGCCACTTGAGCCATAGAAGCAAACTCATCTGTTGTTTTTTTGACCGTCTCCTCTGTTAGCTTCTGCATTAGCCCATCAGTTAGTTGCTGAAAAGCATCTCTGGTGTTAGTCATATCCATACCGATATTTGACATCTGACCCATAAGTGTAAGCAAATCCCATCTTTCTGAGAGTTTGTTTAGACTTGTACTGTACTTATTTACACCTGCTATGTTTTTTAGAAGATCTGAGTATATATCCATTCTGCCCATCCTTAGAGATACAATTTTGCGTAAACTTGGGACATTCTACACAAAAAATCGAATGGGTCTTTAAAACAACTGCCTATTTTTTAACTAATTGTGACATTACTACTTAATGATAGGAATATTAATTTCAAAAACAGCACCATTATTATCATTATAAGCGATGATACTTCCCTTTAGGCTCTCCATAATTTTTTTGGTTATATTCAGCCCAAGCCCCATACCTGAAGATGTTTTGGTACTAAACATAGGGTCAAAAATATTATCAATAATACTTTCTGGTATTCCTCCAGCATTATCCCTAACATAGACATTTACAAAAAACTCATCTTTGCTTATATCTATATCTATGCGCCTACTCTCATACTCCATATCGCTTTTACTAAACTCATCCAAAGCATTATTAAGCACAATAATCCAAACCTGCTCAAGCTTCTGCATAGAGGCGTACGCGAAGTAGCGACCTTGTAGCTTTGAGGCTTCAGAAGATGGAGCTTTGTTGACATAGATTTTTGCTAGATACTTAGCTCTTACTTGTACCATATTTATAGCCGTGATTATAGAATCTATAATATCTATTTTTTCTAGATTGTCTGTTGATTTGACATTTAGCTCTTTCATAGACCTAACTATGCCCTCAACCCTACTGAGACCATCTTGAATAGAATCTGTCAAGCCTGTGACAAACTCGAAGTCCATATTCTCTCTATCTTTTAGCTCCTCTTTTAGTAGCTCAAAGTTACCTTTCATATATGTTACTGGGGTGTTTATTTCATGTGTTATACCTGCAGCTAGTTTACCTATAGTACTTGATCTTACTAGGTTTATCTCTTTGTCTTTTATCATCTCACTCTCAGTTATATCAGTAAGTATGACAATAAAAAGGTCATTAACAAAGTTAGTGCTCGAACCACCCATTATGTAGTTAGCATTTGTCTTAAAGATATACCTTCTTCCACCTCTAATGAAGCTAGCTTTGTAGCTTTTGTGCCTATTAGTTAGTAAAAAAGCAAGTGTGTCTTTTCTCTCAAAATCATATATATAATCCGGTCTATCAACAACTTCAAACATCTCAAACACGCTCTTGTGCGTTTTATTAAACTCTTCTAAGTCCCTATTTGAATTACAAAAAAAGTCAAAAAAAGCTTTATTAGCATCTACTATCACTTCTCTGTTTTGTACCCATATAATATTTGGTTCAGAGTCAAGGATGAACCTTGAGTAGTTTGTACTCTCTTTTATCTTATCAAACATCTCATTATTTAGTTTTTGGAGTTTTCTTTTTGTGCTTTTTAGCTCAGTAATGTCTTTTAGTATTAGGTATGTGTACTCTTTATCATCTATCTCAAAGGGTAGTAGTTGCATCACGCAGTGACTCAAAATCCCGTTATGATGGTTTTTGATAGCTATCTCAGCAATCTGATTTATCCTATCTCCCTTTTGCCCATAAACCATAAGCTTCATATCACTCAAAAACTCATCATCAACATAGTTTAAAAAAAGAGTATTTAGTACATCAGCTTTTTTGTAATTTCCTTGCTTCAAAAAAGCATCATTAACCTCAACTATCCTTCCAGATTTATCCAGAACTACCACCATATCAGAAATAGAATTTAGTATAAATTCTCTACTTTTCTTGGAGTTTTCTAAGCTCTCTTGACTGTCTTGAACGATTTTTGAGGCTTCTTTTGTGCTTTTTTTAAAAGACAGATATATATACACAAAAAAGAATATAACTATCAAAAAAGATATAATAGCCTGTCCTAGAGCTTTGATAAAAGCTTCACTAAAAAGAAAATTTTCATATAGCTTTACCTCAGCTACAGCTATAAGCTCAGATTCATCTGTACTTAAACTATATATCATCGCTTCTATATTGCTAAATCCACTTTTAAACTTCACAATATGTGGGTTTTCTCCGCTACTAAGTGCTTTATTTATCATACTATCAGATAGTATCGCCCTAGATGAACTAGCTACCTCTTCAGCAGAAGCACTACTTCTAAGAAGCTCATAACCATCTTTTGTTTTTTTTATCACATATAGATGCCATAGTGAGTACTGCGCAACTATCTGCTTTAGCTCTTGGCGAGTTTTTGAGTAGATGCCCTCTATAGTGGCTACCTTAAGCCTATCCATTCGACTTGCACTCTGATTCTCTTTGAAGTTTATATACAACAAATATGTATTGCAAATCTGAAACAGTATAAGTGCTATAGCGAGTCTAGAAGCTATTTTTTTTAAGTTTATAAATTCCATTGTAACCTTCAAAAGCTAATACTAGTATATCCTAGCTATAACTATACCATATTTTGCCCTATGAATAAAAAGTATTTTTAGAAGTATATTAAATTTATTCTGCTAAAATGGAAGCATTATGATGATTAAAGAGCAACAAGGATATCTAAATGGAAATAGACAAAAACAAGCTACTAAAACTTGAGGCATTAAGTAAGCTAGAACTAGATGATACAAAAAGAGATGAGATAAAAGAGCAGCTAAGTGAGATAGTGGGCTTCGTAGAGAACCTAAACTCACTTGATACCTCACATATAGAAGCGACCTCTACTACACTTCAAGGTGGAACTCCTTTTAGGGAAGATAGCCCATTGGAGAATGATATAGCCTCAACCATCCTAGAAAACTCACCAAAAAGTGAAGATGGGTTTTTTGTAGTGCCAAAAATCATAGAATAAGGAAAAACCTTGGATATCAAATCACTTCTAAAAGCAACAGTTCAGCTAAATGCTTCTGACCTACACATAGTAGCAGGAATAGAGCCTCAAGTAAGGGTAGATGGACATCTAGAGCTTCTAGATATCCCCGTTATGGATGACAAAGAGGTAGAGGCTCTATGCTATAGTGTCATCACAGAGAAGCAGAAAAAAGAGCTAGAAGAGGAAAAAGAGCTAGACTTTGCTATATCAATTGATGGTATAGGTAGGTTTAGGATAAACTACTACTTTTCAGCAGGAACAATTGCTGCAGCTATTAGAGTCATACCTGAAAAAATACCTTCACTTGATGATATAAGCGCACCTGAAATATACAGAGAGTTTATACAAAGAGAGAGAGGATTAGTTCTAGTAACAGGACCCACAGGAAGTGGTAAGACAACAACCATAGCAGCCATGCTAGGAGAGGTTAACAAAAACTCCAAAAAGCATATATTGTGTATAGAAGACCCAGTTGAGTTTATGCATGAAAACAAAAGAGCACTTTTTTCATATAGAACCGTAGGTGAGGATACAAAGTCATTTGCTAGAGCGCTAAAATCCTCCCTAAGAGAAGATCCAGACATCATCTATGTAGGTGAGCTAAGAGACAAAGAGACTATCTCAGCCGCTCTAACAGCTGCAGAAACAGGGCATCTAGTATTTGGCTCACTTCACACCAACTCAGCCCCGCAGACAATAAACAGAATTCTAGATGTTTTTAGCGGAGATGAACAACCACAAGCAAGAGCGCAACTCTCAGTCACACTCATAGCCGTCATATCCCAAGTTCTTATACCAAAAATAGGTGGCGGAAGAGCATGTGCAAATGAGATACTAGTAAACAACCCAGCCATAGGAAACCTAATAAGAGAGCAAAAAGTCCATCAAATAGCCTCACAAATGCTAATAGGACAAGGTATAACAGGTATGCAAACCCAAACCCAAATCCTAGAAAAACTAGTCAAAAACAAGCAAATCACAAGAGATAATGCATTTGAATTTGCAGCAAAACCAGAGGAACTAAAAGGAAGGATTTAGTATCTGACAAACTCTTTTTTGGAGTTTGTAACCTTCACTAGATAGTTCCTGCTCTCACTAAAAGGATGCTCACTTTTTAGCTTCCAATATACTGCATTTGAGTCAAGTGAGTTTATGTGACCAAGAGCCTTACTTCTACTACTTGAAAATGTCTTAAACACATTTCCTGCCCCACCATTATAAGCAGATATGACACAGTACTCTCTTGAAACTGGGTTATGTACGCCTTTTAGGTATCTATTAAACAAAATGTTTAGGTATCTTGTCCCATAGGCTATGTTTGTATTTGGGTCAAATAGGTCATCTTTAGTCGGCATTCCATCTCTACCATGCATATCCCTATATACATCTCTCCCAGCGGTTGAGCGAACTACCTGCATCAAGCCATAAGCGGGTGCAGAGCTTACAGCATAGGGGTTGAAGCTACTCTCAGTTTTAATAATTGCATAGACTAACGACTCTTCAACTCCGTTTGCCGCTGCGTATTTTTTTACTAGGCTAGCGTATTTATTAGTATTTACACTCTCTTTGCCTTTGACCATATCAAAGTTAACATAATATCTCTTATGAGTCTTACCCTTAACCTCTATATTATCACTCTTAAGGCGGTTTTTAATCAAGTAGTCTGCATAACGACCTGCCCTCCACTTGTATAAAACAACCTTTCCATCCTGATCTTTAACAAGACCCGCTAAAAAAGGCTCACCTGTAAACTCTACATCTTTTGAGCTATACAGATCAACTCCTCTTGGGTCTTCTGGGGTTAATATAGTTGTTACTATAGCTTGCTTCAATGATGCTTTAGGGTTAGTATTATCTACAGTCTCTACTCTTATATTTCCACTATCAAAGTCTACTTCAGCCCTGCTTTTGTAGTTTTGAGTGTACTTTACATATACTTTCTTAGAAGGCTCTTTGACATTACCTTCACCCCACTCTTTGGCAGCCTCTCCTACAAATACCGCTAACATCTGCTTAAAGCTAGCACTAAGTGAGTCTATATCCCTCTGCAAAGATTCTGGATTTGAAGCATATCGCACACTTTTGTTTATAGCGATGTTTTTTATAGCGCCAGTGGGGTCACCACTAAGCGCACCTCTTGCTACATTTTGATACTCACTTACAGAGCATCCTGCCAAAAAAGCACCTATTACACCTAAAGCAACAACACTTTTTTTCAAAAGACTCCTTTACTAGCAGTAAGTAGCCAACAAGCCCTCTTTTAGTTGATTATACTTATCTATACTGCCATGCATTTTAACTATTTCTAGTGCAAAGCAAATAGCAGTCCCTGGACCTCTTGAGGTTAGTATATTTCTATCACTAACTACTGCAACATCATCCCTAAAACCATCATGCTTCACCATCTCCTCTACCCCTGGATAGCAAGTGTAGCTATCTTTTAACACTCCTGCACTCTTTAGTGCTAAAGGAGCTGCACATATAGCACCTATGTGTTTGTTTTGATCATCCATCTCTTTTAGTAACTTTTGCGTTTCAGGGTTTGAGACTAGTATTTCTGTCCCATCAAAGCCACCAGGAAGAACAATCATATCAAGACTATCTGCATTCAAGCTTCCTACAAGTACATCAGTTGAGACTTTTAGTCCTTGAGCAGAGGTTATCACATCACCACCTACACCAGCTACCTTCACATCAAACTCAGCACGCCTAAGCACATCTATAATGGCAACTGCCTCTATATCCTCAAATCCATCCGCTAGTAAAACTGCTATTCTCTTACTCATACAAACTCCTTATCATTAGATTTATCATATAATAATCTTTAGTAGATTTAAAAAAGATTAGGTAGGACAATGAGATATTGGCAACTTCGCTCCATAGTGGGTTTTTTGCAAAACTTTAAAAAAATCAAGCAAGCAAGACGCATAGACTTTGAGACAATAGAGCTACTCTTAGATAGAGACTTTATACTCTACATATCTCTCAATAAAGACAACCCAGCACTATTTAGTAGTCCGCACAGACTATCAAAAACTATCAGCGATGCACCTTTTGATACTGTCTTAGAAAAACACTTCTCTAGAGGTGAACTTGATGTATCTATGGTACAAAATGACAAAATACTACTTATAACCTCCACACAAAAAGGAGCTTACAAAAGAAGTAGTACAACTCTAAGAGTTGAGTTTATCAAAAGAAACCCAAACGCCATTATTCTAGATGAACAAGAATATGTCCTAGAAGCCCTAAGACATAGTTCAAAAAAACTCTCAAATAGAGAGGTATCTATAGGCAAAAAACTAGAGCCACTTCCACCTCCAACAACCACCTTTAACGCCAAGATAGAAGATGGGTTTGACCCAGAAAACTATCTCCTGCAAGTCTATCTAGATGCTAGAGAAAGAAAGCTAGAACAGAAAAAAACCACAGCAATAAAAAGAGTAGACAAAAAAATATCAAAACTTCAAGAAATATTAGATGCACTCAAAGATGAGAGTAAGCTTCAAAGTGAAGCAGCAATCCTAAACAAAATGGCTCAAGCAATACTCCAAAACCTAGATAAA
>CAZAFM010000074.1:0-11925 GCA_964484395.1 uncultured Campylobacterales bacterium
TTATAGTTGCACTTAGCTTATATGAGTGGGTTAGCTCATCATCAGCTATATCTATATCAACTCCATCAATATTTACAGGATGACACATAGGGATAAGCTCTGAGGTCTTTTTAGCGCCCATAATAGCTGCCACTACAGCAGTCTGCAAAACAGGACCTTTTTTACCACTATCATTTTTGATAGCCAAAAAAGCCTCTTTGCTCATATATATCCTACCACTTGCCCTAGCTACCCTCTGAGTAACCTCTTTTGCTCCCACATCTACCATTTTGGGGTTGTTTTTACTATCTATGTGAGTTAGCTCCATCTATACACCAATACTTTTAAACATATATACATCAACTTCACTTCCTGCATCATACTCTCCCTCTTTAGGCAACATAGCAAGAGCGCTACTTCCTACTAGGTTGTTAATAATAGCACTTGAGTTGCTTTTTTTGGAGCTAAAGCTAAGAGTTAGTCTTCCATCTTCATAAAAAGCCTCAGCAGGTCTAAACTCAAACCTATCTCCGCTTTTTCTCACACTCTCTTTTAGCACTCCTTTGTGAGTTGTAAACTCATGCTTCTGACCCAAAAGAGCTTTTATTATCGGTTTACCAAATAGTGAAAATGTCACAAATGCTGAGTTTGGAAATCCAGGAAGTCCGATAATAAACTTACTATCTTTTTTATAGACACCTATTGGCTTTCCGGGTTTCATTTTTACACCTTTAAACACCTCTTTTGCATCTATCTCTTTTAGTATTTCTTGAATAAAGTCAAAATCCCCCTTACTCATCCCTCCAGTAGTCACAACCACATCATAGCTTTTCAGTGCCTCAACTATCACCCTTTTTGAGCTCTCAAAGTTATCCTTTACTACTCCTAGGTTATAGGCTTTAGCTCCTAGGTCTTGTATATATGCACACAAGGCGTAGTTGTTTGAACTATATATCTGTGAGTCTAGTTGTTTTTTAGCAGATAATGAAAGAAGCTCCTCTCCAAAGCTAACAACCCCAACACTAGGAAGTCTAAACACATCAACCTCACTTACTCCTAGTGATGCTATCAAGCCTACCTCAACAGCTCCAACCTTAGTGCCTTGAGATAGTAACACATCACCTTTTTTATAACTATCACCAACTCTTCTTATGTTTTCATACTCTTTTACACTATCTTTTTCTATGATGAGCTTTCCATCACTATCTCTACACTCTTCTACTTTCACAACCGCATCAGCCCCGTCTGGAATAAGCGCTCCTGTAAAGATTTTATAAGCTTCACCGCGTTTTAGCTCATAGCTTCTATCACTTCCTGCTTGTATGAAGCCTTTTATTACAATATCACTTCCCATATCACTGCACTTTATCGCATATCCATCCATAGCAGAAGTGTTGAAGGCTGGAGAGTTTTCAGATGCTTTTATATCCTCTGCTAATGTTCGCCCAAAAGCACTACTAATAAAAACACTCTCCTTAGCACTTGGATAGACAAGCTGAGCTTCTAAAGCCTCTAATGCTTCATAAAACCCAACCATGCCTACCCTCCGCATACAGGAGGTAGAAGTGAAATTCTATCTCCATCTTTTAGCTCTATCTCTAGAGTATCAACTATTTTGTCATTCAGAGCAATAGCAGAGTTTGGTAGCCACTCCTCTAAATCACTCTCTTGTTTTAGTAGCTCTTTAACATCACTTAGCGTAGATGCATCTATTCTCATAGACTCTTTTCCTATAGGTCCTAAAAACTCAACTTCTACCATAGCTTTTCCTTTGTTAGCAATTCAAAACTGGATTAATTCCATTTTTTTTCATATCTTCTAGGTCTTTTTTTACCTCTTCACCTTTAGCAGTTAGATAGTCCCCTATAACAACTGAGTCAAACCCAGAATTGATGGCTTCACTCATACTTTCAAAAACTAGATTTCTCCCACCTGCTGCCATAAAAATAGTCTCTGGTAGTGCCTCTTTTGCCCTCTGTATAACTTCTAATGCCTCTTTTTTTGATATAACTTCACTTCCTAATGGTAGAGCACTATTTGGGTAGTAGAAGTTTATTGGTGAGGTTTTTGGGTTTAGCTCTTTTAGAGCTTCAAAGTAGCTTTTTCTATCATCCTCACTCTCACCTACTCCAAATATCCCTCCACTACATAGCTCAAGCCCAACCTCTTTGACATTAAGACAGGTTTCAAATCTATCCTCCCACTCCATAGTAGTGCATATATTTGGATAGTACTCTTTAGAAGTCTCTAGGTTATGATTATAAGCAAAAACTCCCGCTTTTTTTAGCTCAAGCAAGGCCTCTTTAGAAGCTATACCATTACAAGCTATTATATGAAGTGGAAGGTTCTCTTTTTTTATAAGCTCTACACACTCTAAGATGTACTCCAGACGCTTATCATCTAGCCCTTTTCCAGAAGTTACTAGACAAAAACCAAGCGCACCAAGACTAGTGGCGAATCTTGCCTCTTTTAGCACCTCAAGCTTATCTTTAAACCTAAAGCTCTCTATTCCGCTTTTATAATGCGCACTTTGAGTGCAAAATGCGCAGTCCTCAGCACACTCTCCACTGTTGGTATTTGATATGGAGCAGAGCATTACTTGAGCCATACTCTACTCTTCCCTATCTTCACGGTTTTTGCACTTTATGCACTCATAGATGGGCTTTTTCCTAAACTCTCTTTTTGCCATCAAGTATCCACACTCAGAACACTTCTTGTCAACTGGCTCAAACTTACTGATAAACTTACACTTAGGATAATTAGAGCATCCATAAAAAGCCCCCCTTCTAGACTTCCTAAGAAGGAGATCTCCTCCACACTCTGGACATGGTACTGAGGCTTTTTCTACCTCTTTTGGCTCCATAGTGCTTCCATCTAGGGCTTTTGTATTTTTACACTCTGGATATCCACTACAAGCTAGGAACTTTCCTCTTTTGCCGGATTTTACAACCATATCTTTTCCACACTTCTCGCACTTCTGACCCTCTGCTACCTCTGCATCCTCTTTTGTTTGAGCAGTGTATTTACATTTAGGAAACCCACTACAAGCAATGAACTCTCCAAACCTTCCTTTCCTGCGAACTAGCTCAGCTCCACACTTAGGGCAGTTTTCACCTGTTGGAATAGCCATTTTTTGGCTTTTTATATTCTCTTTTCCACTCTCTATTTTTTTCATAAATGGCTCATAAAACTCAGATAGAAGCTTTTGCCAATCTTTTTTATCCTCTGCTACCTCATCTAGCTCCTCTTCAAGCTTAGCTGTAAAAGAGCTATCAACAATCTCACCGAAGTGTTCTTGTAGCACTTCTATAACCTTAAATGCTATCTCTTCAGGTCTTATCTGTCTTTTCTCTATCTCTATGTACTCTCTTGACTCCAAGATAGAGATGGTGGGTGCATAAGTAGATGGTCGTCCAATCCCAAGACTCTCAAGTGTCTTTATGAGAGCCGCTTCACTAAAACGAGGTGGTGGCTCTGTTTGATGCTTGGTTGAGGTGATTTTTTCTAGCTCCATCTCTTGACCCTCTTGAAGCTCTGGGAGGATTTTGTCTTTATCATCAGCTCCTAGTAGCTTATAAAAACCGGGCTTAACAAGCCTTCTACCATTTAGTTTAAACTTCCCACTCTCTGAAGCAATAAAAACATTTAGCAACTCATACTGAGCCTCAGTCATCTGTGAGGCTAAGAATCGATTATATATAAGTCTATATAGTCTTAGTTCTTCAGATTTTAGATATTTAGCAGCTACCTCTGGAGTAAAGTCAAGCTTTGTAGGTCTAATAGCTTCATGGGCTTCTTGAGCGCCTTTAGATTTTGACTTGTATCTTCGTGGGCTTTTTGGCAAAAATTCCTTTCCAAATCGTTCATCTATGGCACTTCTTGCCTCTTTGATAGCTGATTCAGCGATGTTTAGACTATCTGTTCTCATATATGTGATTACCCCACTTACACCCTCAGGCGTCTTCACACCCTCATATAGACTCTGAGCTATCATCATTGTCCTTTTTGGTGAGAAGCCTAGCTGACTTGAGGCACTCTGCTGAAGTGTTGAGGTGGTAAATGGTGGAGATGGGGAGACCTTTTTGCTCTTTTTTTCAATCGTAGAAATTGCAAACTTCTCAGACTCCAAAGTCTTTTTTATCTCATCTGCTTCCTCTTTTTTGCCTATGGTTAGCTTTTGTATCTTCTTATTCCTAAACTCTACTAACTCACTCTCAAGCTCTTTTTTGAAGCTTCCAACTATACTGTAGTATGTTACTGGCTTGAAGGCTTGTATCTCTTTTTCTCTATCTACTACTATCTTTAGGGCTGCACTTTGAACCCTTCCTGCACTTAAACCCTTTTGGATTTTAGAAGATATTAGAGGTGAGAGCTTATAGCCTACTATCCTATCAAGTAGCCTTCTTGCTTGTTGGGCGTTTATCATATTTATATCTAGATTTCTTGGGTTCTCTATACTTTTTAGTATTGCGCTTTTTGTAACCTCATGAAAAACAACTCTTGGAAGCTCTAAAGGCTTATCACTTATGTTTTGTGCCAAAAAGTAGCCTATAGCCTCACCCTCTCTATCTTCATCTGTTGCTATATATATTTGTGAAGCTTTTTTTGCTTTTTTCTTGATCTCATCTACCAACGCTTTGTGGTCTTCATCCAATGTGTACTTAGGAGTAAAGCTACCATCCTCTATAGTTATACCAAAAGCTCTTTTTGGTAAATCCATAACATGTCCTTTAGTAGCTATAACCTCATACCCACTGTCCAAAAAACTCTTTATTGTTCTTGCTTTTGTTGGTGATTCGACTATTACAAGTCCCTTCAAATTAGTCCTTTACATAAACATTTCCAAAAATTCTATAATTTTGCACCTTAAAAGCTAAACTTTTTAAACCCCAAGACGATATAATTCTTGTACGCGGCAAGGACGCCACGAAATATACAAAAAGGAGTTTGAAATGGCTTTTCAAGTCAATACTAACGTAAACGCGCTAAATTCACATGCGCAGGCAACATTCACACAAAGAAATTTGGCGAACTCACTAGAAAAATTGAGTTCTGGTCTAAGAATTAACAAAGCAGCAGATGATGCTTCAGGTATGGCGATTGCAGATAGCCTAAGAGCTCAAGCGGGTGCTCTAGGACAAGCGATTAACAACTCAAACGAAGCTATTGGGATTATCCAAATCGCTGATAAAGCAATGGATGAACAAATCAAAATCCTAGATACCATCAAAACTAAAGCAACCCAAGCAGCCCAAGATGGTCAAACATCAGCTACAAGAAAAGCTATCCAAGATGATATCAATAGACTTATGGAGTCTCTTGATGGTATAGCTGGTCAGACTTCATACAACGGACAGTCTTTGCTAGCTGGCTCTTTTACTAACAAAGAGTTCCAAGTAGGTGCATACTCAAATGAATCAGTAAGAGTATCTATCGGTGCGACAAGCTCTGATAAGATAGGTAACACTAGATTTGAAACTGGTCAAAACATAACTGGTGCTGGAACTGTTAGTCTAACATTCGAAGATATAGGTGGCTCTCAGGATATAGAACTTGAGTCAGTTGTTATCTCCACTGGTGCTGGTACTGGTATAGGCGTACTAGCTGAAACTATCAATAAAAACTCTGATCAACTAGAAGGTATCAGAGCTTCATGGCAAGTTCAGGCAACTGCAACTGCAGCTGTTACTACTGGTACTGTTGCGTCACTTGCCATAAATGGTATAACCATAGGTGATGTCACTGTAAACGCAGCAAATGATGCAAATGGTGAGCTAGTAGCTGCCATAAATGCGGTAACAGACCAAACAGGTGTGCAAGCAAGTATAGATGAGCAAGGTCACCTAAACCTTACAAGTGTAGATGGTAGAGGTATAAGTGCTGTAGGTCTAACTGAGGCTGGGTTCACTGATACGGTTGAAGAATTTGGTAGACTCTCCCTTACTAGACTTGATGGTAGAGATATTAAGGTAGATGGTACTGGTGCTGGCTTATCTACGGGATCTGACATTGCCGAAGAGACTATAAACCTTAGATCTATTAAGGGTAACTTCACAGAGGATCAAGCTTCAGCTATGGGCTTTTTTGCAAACACAGCTTTAGCTGATAGAGTTGAAGGTACAGATCAGATAGCAGCAGGTGTTACATCACTAAAAGGTGCTATGGGTGTTATGAGTATTGCAGAGACTGCACAGAAAAACCTAGATACTATTAGAGCAGGTCTTGGTTCAGCACAGAACCAAATAACAAGTACGCTAAACAACATCACTATTACTCAGGTGAATGTAAAAGCGGCTGAAGCGGGTATTAGAGAGGTTGACTTTGCTGCAGAGTCTGCGACATTTAACAAACTAAACATATTGGCACAGAGTGGTTCATACGCAATGAGTCAATCAAACGCAGTTCAACAAAACATCCTAAGACTTCTTCAGTAAGTCTTAGTTCTCCTAAAAGCTCCCTCCTCTGGGGGCTTTATCTAACTACTCATCCATAAACCTAACATCTTTTATCTTCTCAAAGTCAAATCCACTATAGTCTTTGTTGATACCTATTATGTATGGCAAAAACTCAACAATAATAAACACAAAATATATCATTGGAAAAAACAGATAGCACTCATACACATAGCCCTTTTTACTATACCAGAACTTAGCCCATCTTTTGGCAGTTTTTGACCCAGAGACTACAAGCATAGAGTGTATGCCAAATATAAACCCCCAAACTATATATGTCAAAAACACAAAAAGCATAACTACTTTAAATATAAATTCCATAACTACACCTCTTTTTCTCTGTATTCAGCAATATTTGCGTAGAATATCATAATTATGACTTAAAGAAGATTTGATGATTGATAGTAGTTTTGATGTTTTTAGAGCTCTAGGCAAGCTTGGGTATCCAAAAGAGCTAAGAGACCCATACTGGTGGCCTAATAGCGGGAGATTTGAAGTAGTAGCAGGAGCTATTCTTACGCAGAATACAAGATGGGAAAATGTAGAAATGGCTCTTACAAACTTGCGCACTACTACGCCCATAGAGCTTGATAGTATCATTGAGCTTGAATTAGAGCTTTTAGCCTCACTCATAAGACCCTCTGGCTTCTATAACCAAAAAGCCATCAGACTAAAAGCTCTATGTTCTGCTATAAAAGAGGAGTTTGGGGAGTTTGGGGCTTTTAGAGAGAGTGTTAGTAGAGAGTGGCTTTTGGCTCAAAAAGGAATAGGGTTTGAGAGTGCTGATAGCATCCTCTGCTATGGTTGTTATAGAGATGAGATGGTAGCTGATAAGTACACTCACAAACTTCTACGCTCACTTGGAGTAGAGATAGATGAGTATGAGGAAATAAAGTCATTTTTGCAAAAAGGAATAGATGAAAACATCACAACCGTAGAAAAGATGCTAGGATATAGTGATATAGCTAAAACCTACGCCCTCTTTCATGGTATGATAGTTGAGTATAGTAAAGACAATCCAAAGCTAAAAAACATAGATAAGCTAAAAGGGGAGATATGAGACTTAAAGAGGCTTTTTTTTCTGATAAAAAGAGGTGGATAAGTGGCGTTTTACTGACATTAGTAACTGCTGGAGTTGTTTTTAGTACAATTCCTCTGCTTGTATATGCATATTTTGGAGTGGCGCTACTTGTAGCTGTATATGAGGTAGCTAGGTTTGGTGGAGTTCAGAAGTCACCATATCTATATATAATCGTTGCACTTATATGGATAGGGGCTTACTTCTATCCTTCATCTGCACTAGAGTTACCGATTCTAGCACTACTTTTTACTGTACTGCCTTTTATGCTTGGAATCTCAAAGTTTAAGACCATATCACTTATACTTTTCTATCCCACACTCTCTTTTTTAGCTGTAATCTCACTCTATAGTATGTATGATAAAGGTGCTTGGCTTCTTTTTATGCTTTTTGCAACTGTGGCCTTTACAGATATGGGCGCGTATTTTGGGGGTAGGAGCTTTGGAAAAAGAAAGCTAGCTCTATCCATTTCACCCGGAAAAACCATAGAGGGCGCACTAGTTGGTGCTCTTTGTGGAAGTGTGGTTGGGTTTGTTATCACTATTTTGGCATTAGGAAGTGAGTTTGGGTATGTAGAGGCTATTATACTTAGTGTTAGTGTGGCTGTCTTTTCTATTATAGGTGATCTTTTTGAGAGCTTCTTAAAAAGAAGTGTTGGGAAAAAAGATAGTGGAGCTATATTCCCGGGTCATGGTGGTATGCTTGATAGAGTAGATGGTGTGCTCTTTAGTGCTGTGGCAATGTACTTTATACTTAAAGTCCTCTCTTGATAACCATACTAGGCTCAACTGGCTCTATAGGGATAAACGCTCTAAAAGTCGCTAGAGAGCAAAACCTACAAATAGAGGCTCTAAGTGCAAATAGTAACTTTGAGCTTCTAAACAAGCAGATAGAGGAGTTTCACCCCAAATATGTCTGCATAGGAAAAAAAGAGCTTAAAGATAGAGTAGCTCACAATAGGGTGTTTGTAGGTGAAGACGCTATGCTTGAAATGCTTGAGCTATGTGAATCATCTGTGGTGCTAAACGCGCTTGTTGGCTTTAGCGGACTAAAACCAACAATAAAAACCTTAGAACTTGGCAAAAACCTAGCCCTAGCCAATAAAGAGTCTTTAGTAGTAGCCGGAAGCTTCATAGATAGCTCAAAAATCACTCCTGTAGATAGTGAACACTTCAGCGTCTCTTGTCTACTAGAAAAAAAACCTAAAAAAATCATCCTAACCGCAAGTGGAGGTGCTTTTAGAGATACTGACTTAGAGGCTTTGAAGAGCGTAAGTGTAGAACAGGCGCTAAAACACCCAAACTGGAACATGGGGAAAAAAATCACCGTAGATAGTGCAACTATGACAAATAAGCTCTTTGAACTACTAGAAGCAAAGTGGCTTTTTGGAGCACAAAAATATGATGCAGTAATAGAAAAAACCTCAAAAGTTCATGCTCTCGTACAGTTCTATGATGGAAGTATGAGTGCTCACATAAGCCACTCAGATATGAAGCTCCCTATTACTTATGCTTTGGTTGAAGGGTTTGATGGAGAGGTTTTAGAAGATGTAGAGCTTTTTGACTTAGAGCTTAGGTTTTTACCTATAGAAGCTAGTAGGTATCCGATATGGGAGATAAAAGATGATCTCTTGAATAATCCAAGCAGAGGGGTTATCATAAATGCTGCTAATGATATAGCTGTGGAGCTTTTTTTGGAAAAGAAAATATCATTTTTAGATATCTCAAAAACTGCCCTTAAATGCTATAAGAGATACCTAAACGCTAAAATAGAATCAATAGATGATGTTTTTGCTATAGATAGAGAGGTAAAAGATTTTTTGACTAGGTCATAAGCTAACTAACTCTTAGGTCTAAAAACCTTAATCACATCTTCATCACTCTCCAAATAAGCACCACCTATAAGGTCTATACAGTATGGAATAGCTGGGAAAACAGCATCAAGGCACTCTCTAATGGACTTTGGTTTGCCCGGTAGGTTTACTATCAATGAGCTTCCTCTAATACCTGCACTCTGACGAGAGAGTATAGCAGTAGGTACATACTGTAAGCTAACTTGACGCATAAGCTCACCAAATCCCGGAAGCATCTTTTCACATACTGCCTCTGTAGCCTCTGGCGTTACATCTCTTAGAGCAGGACCTGTGCCTCCTGTAGTCACTACTAGAGAGCATCCACGCTCACACATAGCTATTAGCTCAGATTTGATTATCTCAAAATCATCTGGAATGATTTTATAGTCACTCTCCCAAGGAGTTTTTAGGTATTCATTTAGAGTATCTATAATGGCTAATCCACTTTTATCCTCATATACTCCTTGACTTGCTCTATCTGAAAGAACTAATACACCTATTTTTGCTTTCATTATCTACCCCTTGACCTTTATCAATATTATGTGTGCTATCTTATGGTATAGTTGCTTAAAAGTGATTTTTAGGAAAATTAATGCTAATAGATGGTTTTAACAGAAAAGTAGATTATATAAGAATATCTGTTACAAGTAGGTGCAACTTCAGGTGCCAATACTGTATGCCAAGCACACCCTTTGAGGAGTTCAAAGAGGAGGTAGTAGAGCTTGATAAGCTATTTAACTTCATAAAAGTTGCCATTGATAATGGGGTAAAAAAAATCCGCCTAACCGGAGGTGAGCCAACTCTAAGAGATGGATTAGATGAGTTTATAAAAATGATATGTGATTATGATAATAGTGTAGATATAGCCCTAACTACTAATGGATATCTTCTGAACTCTCAAGCCAAAAAACTAAAAGATGCAGGGTTAAAGCGCATAAACATCTCTCTTGACTCTCTTAAAAGTGACAGAGCAAAACAAATAGCTCAAAAAGATGTACTAAAGGCTGTACTTGAAGGAATAGATGAGTCGCTAAAAGTAGGACTTGGGGTAAAGGTTAATATGGTTCCTATCAAGGGAGTAAATGATGATGAGATAGTTGATATACTAAGATACTGCTTCCAAAAAGGAGTAGCTATAAGGTTTATAGAGTATATGGAAAACCAGATGGCAAATAGCTCTATTAGGGGGCTAAAAGCTGATGAGATACTTGAGCACATCTCACAGTCTATTGAGTTTAAAGAGAAAGAAAAAGACTTCTTTGGACCTGCAAGACTTTTTGAACTAAAAGATGGAAATATATTTGGTATTATATCCCCACATAGTAGTGATTTTTGTGATAGCTGCAACCGCATTAGGGTCTCTGCAAATGGAGACCTTATTCCATGCCTATACTTCGATGAAGCCATAAGCGCAAAAAAAGCCATGGAGAATAATGATAAAAAAGAGATAGAGAGATTAATAAAACAAGTAGTAAAAGAAAAACCAGAAAAAAACCGCTGGAGTGAAGGAGAGAGTTCAGTAAGAGCCTTTTATCAGACTGGTGGGTAGCTCACAGTGTTTTTATCTCATCCTTAAACTTTACATAAAACTCTATATCTAAACCATCTTGTAAAAGTAAAAAAGACTTTTCAAAGTTTTCAAATCGTTGTAGATAGCGCATATCTTCCATATGTGTTTCCTATTTTTATTCTTTGCCTCTTCTGGTATGATCATTTTTATTTTTAGCTAAAAATTTTGTGCTACTTTTAGAATAAGATATAGTAATGCTTTTCATTTGTTTATATATCTATTTGTATTGTTTTAGAGTGGCTAATCTCATGACATTCAGGGTTTTCAAGTATTTTTTCAATCTCTTCTTGTTCGTCACTATTCATATACATGATACCTTGCTCATCATACAATGGACTTATCTCATTTACAGACTTAATGTTAAAATCATTTTGAGGATGCGTGTATAGCCATTTCATACATTCATTAAACAAGTTATTTTGAATATCTATTTGTACAGTTTTCATTTTATAACTCCTCATTTTGTATTTGATTATATCTAATTTTCATTTAATTCCATACAAATTACTTTTTTGCTATCTATCATCTTTTTGCTACACTCTTTTTTATTTATCGTAAAGCTAAACTACAAAATCAATGAAAGTTATTTGCTGTTTTTTTCAAGCTCTATTTTCAGAACATAGCGATGTCCATCTAGCTCAAAAAAAGCCGGGTAGCTTTTATTATCTACAATTCTTAAAAGATTAAATTGCTCTTTTATAGTTTTGTCTATATCTAGTTTGCTATCTTTTGGTCCTCTTTTTTTATAAAAACTCTCTTTGCCTTGCTGTTTTTTGGGTGTTTTGTACTGTTCATAATGGGTTATAAACTCCAAACACATATCCATTGTGTGATTGGCTTGCTTTTGTCTGAGTTCATCATTGAGTTCATATCCTGTTAGCACTAAATCTTTTTGCATATAGATATCACCCTCATCAACCCCATCACTTGCTTCAAACATTGTAAAAGGTATCTTGTTTTTGCCCTCAAGTATCTGCCAAAACATCGGTGCCCA
>CAZAFM010000075.1:0-11572 GCA_964484395.1 uncultured Campylobacterales bacterium
AGAATGGACAAAAAGCTTTATTTACACCATTGTTAAATCTTTGTCAGAATTTAAAAAATACGATGTTCAGATTTTTATAGCAACACACTCTCCATTTCTGCTTTCAGACATTCCAAAAGAGAGTGTGATTTTTTTAGATACAGTTGATAAAACTACTAATAAATACCCACAAATAGATATAAGCAACTTAGATAATGGTAACTGTATAAATGTAACTAAATATATAGATATAAAAACATTTGGAGAAAACATTCACACTCTTTTAACAGATGCCTTTTTTATGGAAGATGGTCTAATGGGTAAGTTTGCACGCTCAAAGATAGAGGAGATTTTAAAGTTTTGTCGTGAAGTAAAAGGGAGCGGAGATGATATTGAAGCTTATCGTTGCATCTATGATGATAAGCAAAAATATTTTTGGCATATACAAAGAAGCATAGGTGAAAAATACATCAGCAAAATAGTTGAAAATGAACTGCGAGATGTTGAGCAGATTTTGCTTGATAAAAATGAGGCTATAGATAGAGAGATAAAACGACTTGAGGCCATAAAAGAGTCTAGAAAATGATAAAAATAGAACATAAAAACATAAGTGAATTTGAGTTTAGATATAAAACTAAGTTACTATCAACAAAATATAATGGGGAAACTATAGAAGAAAATTACAATAATTTCCGCAAAAAATACTCTCTAGCATTGCCACTTCTTGATAAAGTCATTTTTGCAAAACCTGAAGACTTGTGTAATATAGCAAGTAGCATTGATTTTGAGATAAAACCTAAGAGCAATTACAGTGAAATTAAAAAAGAGCTAGCAGGTATTTTTGATTACATAGGTAAATTCCAGCCATTTGTTGCAGAGTTTTTTGAAGAAAATCTAAACCCAAGAGTGTGCTACTACTGCAATATAGATTTTATAAATGTATATGAATCTAGCAAGACAGATAGTAGAAATAAGTTTACTATAGACCACTTTTTTAAGAAATCCGCCTATCCATATTTTGCGCTATCTCTTTATAACCTAGTGCCTTGCTGTTATGTTTGCAACTCTAAGATAAAAAACTCCATTCCGCTAAATCCAGCCCATAACCCACACTCAAAGGATTTTGACTTTGATGAAGTAGTCAAATTCAAACTCTACTTAAATAAAAAATGCGAAACTCTCCATATCAAATCAAAAGATGATATAGAGGTAAAACTAAAAGAGGATTTTTCTAGTAGATATGATGACTACATCAAAAAAATGCGCCTAAATGAGCGCTACAGTGCACATACTGATATAGTTTTTAGTATGATAGAAAAAGCAGAGCGATACCCTAAAAGTCGACTAGATGAGCTACATAGTATTACCGGAATAGATAGAGAAACAATAAAAAGGGACATCTTTGACCTAGTAGATGATAGTGATGATTCATCGCAAAAACCATTTTCTAAGCTCATCAAAGATATAAGTAGGGAGATATCTCTAAATACAGAACTTCACTAGAGAATATGCAAGTTTTTGCACAAAAGTTGAGAACTTTAGTTAAAATACTCTAAATACAATAACGAGGTTTTAGTTTGCCGACACTTTTGATCAAAAATGGCTTCAAGTTTTTCTTTTATGCAAACGAACATGAACCAAAGCATATTCATGTTTTAAGAAGTGATGGCTTTGCAAAAGTTGAGCTAAGTAACCTAAGGGTGGTACAGAACTACTTGAAGCCCAAAGATTTGAAAATAGCTCTAAAAATTATTGAGGAAAATAGAGAAAACTTTGAAAGGATATGGGATGAATGGTTTAGTTAAAGGTAAAGAAGTTCATTTTGATGAAAACTATCTTCATGTGAAACTCGAGGATAATCGTATCATCTCAACACCAATAGACTGGTATGAGCCACTAAAAAAAGCCACTATCTCAGAGCTAAAAGACTATAAACTAATTTGCATGGATACGGGCATTGAGTGGGAATCTTTAGACTATCATCTAAGTATAGAAAGTATGCTATTGGCAACTACTGAGAGTGAAGTTGCTTAAATAAGCTTAATCACATAACCATCCTAAACCTCTTAGATATGAGAGTTGGGGCGGTTATGCCTACCTTTTTATTATCAGAGGTGTTGATATGACCAACGCACATCTTGGAATGTGTAATTTTACAAATATGGATATTACTGGAGTAAAGCTTGAAGGTGCAATATTCTGGGAAACAAAACTCAGTGGCGCAAAACTGCTCAAAAAAGATTGTGAAGCAGCAAAAAAGATGGTGCTATAATGGATAAAAAGACACAATGCTTATAAAACACCCTTTGGAGTTGAGCCATTAGAAATGGATAAAATTCAAAAACAAATTAATGATAACCAAAGAAGAAGCGACAAAGATAAAAGAGGTAAACCCAGACTTTGAGATAAAAAGTGAAGGCATATACAAGGGGCGTGATCTAAGCGGACTAAATGGCATCCACTTTAGACAAAATAGCCTAAATGGTGAGATGATAGCACTAAGAAGTAGTAAAGAGATAGCTCTAAATACTGAGCTTCACTAATTTCAGGGCTTGCTTGCCCTGATGTAGTACAAAATAGCTCCTTTTTGATTACTATGCCCCTAAGTATAGAGTTTTAAACCTCACTAAATAGATACAAGTTGATTTAAAAAAGAGATTTTTAGTTTTAGGTCAAATTGATTCTAAAAACTATACGGCGATAGTAACCTATAGAAAAGACTTTACTAGAATCATATCTGTAAGAAGATCAAGGCAAAAGGAGGTACAACTTTATGAAAGCATCAGAGATAGATAAAAAATTTGATGATAATAAAGAGGATATTTTAGAGCATTTTGATACATCAAAAATCAGAATGATAAATGAAGAGCCAAAAAGAGTAAATATTGATTTTCCAGCTTGGATGGTAGACTCTTTAGACAGAGAAGCAAAACATATAGGAGTAAGTCGCCAAGCAGTTATCAAAATGTGGCTAGCAGAAAAACTACAGAGTTTAAATCCCAAAATGGCAAGTGTCTAGTACATTTTCTAGAGTCAACTAGTGGCTCACATAACCATCCTAAACCTCTTAGATATGAGAGTTGGAGCGGTTATGCCCGCTGCTATGGCTATTAGTATTAGGGCGGTTTTGGTGAACTCTGTTGTTATCTCTAGTAGTATTTCTGTACTTGCTGGCTCAGTTGCCATTGAGATGATGCCTATCATGGATTTAAAGGCGTATACTCCTGGTACCATAGGTATAGCACCTGTTACTGCAAAAACAGCAGTTGGAGCGTAGTGGTAGCGGTAGAAAAAAAGAGCTAGAAGCCCTACACTAAGAGAAGCTATAAAGGTAGCTAGTACTATATCCACGCCAAAGCTTTGCAAAACAGACCTTGTAAAAATACCCCCTGCACCGACAACTCCACAGCTAAGAAGTGCTTTTTTAGGAACATTAAAAAGCACACCAAATCCCATAGCAGCTATCGCACCAAAAAAACTATTTTGCAAGATATGCAAAACAGACTCTATCACAGCACACTCCTTACAAAAATAAGCCCAAATGTAATCCCAAAAGCTATAGATAGAGATATAAGTATCCCCATAAATCCCCTAGTAGCGCCCACAACTAGATGACCTTTTAAGATATCCTCAGCGGAGTTTATGAGCTGCACCCCTGGTATTAGAAAAAGTATAGATGAGGCAAAAACAAGCTTAGGGTCACTGATAAAAAATACACTAATACTTGATACTATAGTTGCCACAAAAGCACTTATAAGCGGAATCAAAAGAGCATTAAGTTGTGCTTTTATAAGATAGTGTCTAACCATCATCCCTGCAAACGCTGCTACAAAAACAAAAACAATCATAGATAGACTTCCGCCAAAAAGCATGCAAAAAGCAGAGCAAGCAAGAGCAGCTGTAGCAAAGGTTAGCAAATTACCATAGTTTCTCTCTTTTTTCTCTATCTCATCAAGCCTTTTTTTGACCTCTTTTGCACTTAAACCCTCATTTAGAGCAACATGCCCTAGCCTGCCTACACTTGAGATTACATCATAGTTCACACCCTGTCTGATGACCTTTACTATTTTTGTCCTAAACTCATCTCCGCTTAAGACAGTCAGGATAATAGAGTTATGTGTGATAACAGATATTAGCTTATCAGCCCCTAGTGAGCCTCCAAGGTTTTGTATAACCTGCTCTACTTTATCAGTCTCAGCCCCATACTGAAGCATCATCCTGCCTGCTAGAAGTGCTATATCTACAGCCTCTATGAGGTTTTTGTCATTTAGCACTACTAACTCTTTTTAGTAGTTCATCTGCTACCTCTTTTATATCTTTTGGTAGCAAAAAGAGTTTTTTGAAGTGTTCACTAAGATATGGATGCGATATGCTAAAGTAGCTCTCATCAAATAGATTTAATCCAAAAAGAACACTTCCAAACCTACTTTCAAGAACACCTAGCGAGAGCAAAAGGTCATTTATACATCCAAGCTTTGAGGTTGAGACCAAAAAGGGAGTAGCACCTAATTCATCTATAAGATCTATCATAAAGTAGTCTTTATAAATAGGCACCATCAAGCCCCCTGCACCTTCGATTAAAAGAAGTTCACCATACCCTAAAAGTGCCTCTTTTTTCTTTTTTATCACTTCCATGTCAATCTCCATATCTTTAGCCACATATGGAGCTGCTGGAAGTGAAAAAGTGTATGCTGTAATATCTTTTGGGGTTAGGTTTTTTAGATTTAGGTTGTATTTTTTCGCGCACTCTAAGAGCACTAGAGCATCCTCAGGCTCATCTACTACACCTGTCTCTATGGGCTTAAAAGGAGTGACCTTGATACCCTTTTTTCCATATTCATCTATAAGGGCTTTTGCTATGGTTGTTTTGCCAACCTCAGTGTTTGTAGCAGTTATAAAAATAGAATCCAAATTTTGTTCCTAATGAGGGTTTTAAGTTTATTATTACATAATAACCCCTAAAAGATAAAAAAACCTTAAAGGAAGATTTTGGCTGATGGACTTTTTGAAGACATTCAAGGAGAGTTGAAAGATAAACTTGAAGAACCAAAAAAATACAAAGTTATTTTACTAAATGATGACTACTCTACGATGGACTTTGTAGTTGGTGTGCTTATTGATATCTTTCACAAGCCCATAGATGAGGCAGTAAACATAATGATACAGGTACACAAAGAGGGACGAGGGATATGTGGTGTCTACACTTATGATATAGCAGAGACAAAAGTCACTCAAGTACGAAAAGAAGCAAAAAAACAGGATTTTCCACTTAGGGCTATAATGGAGGAAGTATAATGATAAACGCAGAATTAAATTCGATACTAAGAGATGCCTTGCATCTAGCAAAAGCAAAAAGACATGAGTATCTAACTCTTGAGCATGTTTTCCTCTCCATGCTCTCAAACAAAGATGTAAAAACCATTCTTGGTGACTGTGGTGGAGATATAGAGAGCTTGAAAGTCGCCGTAGGTAAGTACCTAGATGAAAACATGATTTCACTTCCTGAAGAGATAAACCATGAACCATATGAGACACTCTCACTAAACCGAGTTATCCAGAATATGGTAGAGCATCTAAAAAGTGCTGAAAAAAAAGAGGCAACTGCAGTTGACCTACTAGCCTCTTTGTTTGAAGAAGAGAGAAGCTATGCAGTATATACTCTAAAAAAAGAGGGTATTACCAAGCTTGATATACTAGAAGCCATTACAGAGAGAACAGCAGCAACCACAAGTACGAATGATCAAAAAGAGGAGGATAGCTTCCTTGAAAAGTACGCAACAAACCTAACAGCCCTAGCAAAACAAGGAAAAATAGACCCCGTCATAGGGCGAGAAATAGAGATAGAGCGAAGCATGGAGATACTCTGTAGGAGAAAGAAAAACAACCCACTTCTAGTAGGTGAGCCAGGTGTTGGCAAAACAGCCATTGCTGAAGGACTAGCACTAAACATAAAAGACAATAGAGTTCCTGAGATACTAAAAAAAGTTGAGATTTATGGAATAGAGATGGGCTCACTAGTAGCTGGTACGAAATACAGAGGTGACTTTGAAAAGAGAGTAAAAGGACTCATAGATGAAGCTATAGCTAGGGGTGATGTTATACTTTTTATAGATGAGATACACACAATGGTAGGAGCAGGAGCTGCAAGCGGTGGAAGCCTAGATGCTTCAAACCTCCTAAAGCCAGCTTTAGCAAATGGAAGGATAAAGTGTATTGGTGCTACTACCCATGCTGAGATGCGACAGTTTTTTGACAAAGATAAGGCACTAAGTAGAAGATTTGCAAGAGTAAATATAGAAGAGCCTGATAAAGAGACTACTTTCAAAATCCTAAAAGGACTAAAAAAAGAGTATGAAAAGCACCACAAAGTTACCTATCCTGATATAGCTCTTAAAAGTGCTATTGATCTTAGTATGAAATATATAAATGATAGGTTTCTTCCGGATAAAGCTATTGATATCATAGATGAAGCGGGTGCCTCTTTTCATATAAAAGAGCCAAGAAAGAGAGTCGTCACAAAGTCAAATATAGAAAGTGTGGTCTCAAAGATGGCAAACATCCCAACAGTAACTGCAAAAGAGGATGAAAGAGCCAAAGTAGCAAAACTAGAAGAACACTTAAAAAGAAGGATATTTGGGCAAGATAGTGCAATAGAAGAGATTTCAAAAGCAATAAAACTCTCAAAAGCTGGGCTAAAGGGCGATAATAAACCTATTGGTTCCTTTTTGTTCACAGGTCCTACTGGCGTTGGCAAAACAGAGGTAGCAAAAGAGCTAGCAAATGAGTTAGATATAAACTTTGAACGATATGATATGAGTGAATACATGGAGAAACATACAGTATCTCGCCTCATAGGTGCTCCAGCTGGATATATAGGGTATGAGCAAGGTGGACTTCTAACAGAGTCTATCAAGAAGCATCCATACACACTGCTACTTCTAGATGAGATAGAAAAAGCACATCCTGATATACTAAATGTCCTACTTCAAGTAATGGATGATGCGACTTTGACAGATAATACTGGGATGAAGGCAAGCTTTAAGAATGTTATCATCATCATGACTTCTAATGCAGGAAGTGGAGAGGCAAATGTGATGGGCTTTAATAAAGATGAGAGCAAAAACGAAGATATGGCTATCAAGAACTTCTTTACTCCAGAGTTTAGAAATAGACTTGATGCTATTGTGAAGTTTGCACATCTAGAGCATAGTGTAGTAAAACTCATCGTCAAAAAATTCATAGCTGACCTTCAAGATATGCTAAAAGAAAAAAAGATAGTTATATCAATAACTCCAAAAGCACTTGACTTTTTGGCAAAAGAGGGCTACTCAAAAGAGCTAGGTGCAAGACCTGCTAAAAAGATTATAGAACAAAAAATCCATATACCTCTTTCAGAAGAGATGCTATATGGAAGACTAAAGAAGGGTGGTACGCTCAAAGTTGGTCTAAAATCAGATGAGCTGACATTTAGTGTTAAATGAACCCAAGCATAGAGGTAGTAAAAAAGAGTGACGAAAACCTTCCCTATTCTCCTTTTTTAAACTACTCTATGTTTCCACCTGCTGAGTATGCAGATAGTGATGGGTTTTTAGCTATAAGTAGGGATTTAGGTCTTACTAAGGTCATAGACGCATACTCAAATGGTATATTTCCATGGTTTAAAGATGGAGATTTTTTCTGCTGGTTTTCACCTCCTAAGAGAGCTGTTTTGGAGTTTGATAACTTCAAACTTTCTCGCTCGCTCAAGAAAAAAATTAGAAAAATACCATTTAACATTAAAGCTGATACAGCTTTTGAAAGTGTAATAGATGCCTGCTCTAAGGCTACAAGGAAGCATCAAGAAGGTAGTTGGATAGATAAAGACTTCAAAAACACCTACATATCCCTACACAAGCAGGGACTTTGCCACTCCATAGAGTGCTATGATAGTAGTAATGCTTTAGTAGGTGGTCTTTATGGGGTGAGTTTTGGTAAAATGTTTGTGGGTGAGTCTATGTTTAGCATAAGTGCTGATAGCTCTAAAATTGCTCTTTTTTATCTTAACGGGTTTTTGAAGGAGTTTGACTTTGAGTTTATAGATGCTCAAATTCAAAATGAGCACCTAAAAAGCTTGGGCGTAAAAGAGATAGATAGAGATATCTACTTAAAAAGACTAAAAAACTCACTAACCAAAAGGGGTTTAAGGGGACACTGGGCAGTGGTGTTTGATGATTTTAAAAAAAGTTTTGAGGAGAGATTATGATAAAAAAGTGTATTTTCCCAGCGGCTGGATATGGGACAAGGTTTTTACCAGCTACAAAAGCAATGCCAAAAGAGATGCTTCCTATACTAAACAAACCGCTTATACAATATGGTGTACATGAAGCAGTAGAAGCAAAAATGACTGATATAGGGGTAGTCACAGGTAGAGGCAAAAGAGCCATAGAAGACCACTTTGATATAAAATATGAACTAGAAGAGCAGATAAAAGGAACCTCAAAAGAGGTCTATCTAGAAGAGATTAGGGATATTATGGAGAGTTGTACATTTTCATACACTAGGCAAGTGCAGATGCTAGGACTAGGTCATGCTATCCTTACAGGTCAGACACTTGTAGGAAATGAGCCTTTTGGAGTAATACTTGCAGATGACTTGTGTATAGGTGAGAAAAATGGAGTTCTAGCCCAGATGGCAGAACTGTATGAAAAGTATAAATGCTCAATAGTAGCCGTTGAAGAGGTAGATAAGAATGAAGTGGATAAGTATGGGGTAGTTGCAGGAAAAGAGATAGAAAAGGGCGTAATGATGATTTCAGATATGATTGAGAAGCCAAAGCCAGAAGATGCGCCTAGTAATCTTGCCATTATAGGTAGATATATCCTCACTCCTGATATATTTGATATCTTAAAAACCACAAAACCTGGAGCAAAAGGTGAAATACAGATAACTGATGCCCTCCTAGAGCAGTCAAAAAAAGGTATGGTACTAGCCTATAAGTTTAAAGGAAAAAGATTTGACTGCGGAAGTGTTGAGGGCTTTGTTGAAGCTACTAACTACTTCTATAACCTAGACAAAACTAAAGAATCTGAAAAAAACTCAAAAGAAAAAAATACTAAAACTAAGCCTAAAAAGAAGTAGAACTTATACTTAAATTCTATAGAGCTACCTAATAATGGTAGTTCTATGAACTACAATACTCTACTACTAACAGCTTCTCAATAAAAGATAAAAAACATCCTCTTAATAATTACATAAGCTTAACTTAATATAATAATTTTTGTCAATTAATAAAAGGAGTTAAGTATGAAAAAAATTGGTTCTCTCATTCTTTCGTGTTCTCTAGCAACAGTTTCGCTTTTCGCGATTGATGATAGTGAGCTACTAGAGAAAGCTCAAGGTGCAGGTCTAAAGCCAATCCCACAAAGTCAAAAGGAACTTTTAGAACTAATAGATGATCCAAAAAATCCAATGACAGGGATGAAGGTTGAATTAGGAAAGATGCTCTACTTTGAGCCAAGACTATCAAAAAGTGGACTTATAAGCTGTAACACTTGTCACAACCTAGGTCTAGGTGGAGCTGATGGAGTTCCAGCAGCTATTGGTCATAAATGGGCTGCAAACCCACATCACCTAAACTCACCTACAGTATACAACTCAGTTCTAAACAAGGTTCAGTTCTGGGATGGTAGAAGCCCACACTTAGAAGATCAAGCTCAAGGTCCTATCCAAGCAGCTCCAGAGATGGCAGCTCCAGCAGAGCTAGTAGTTGAGCGGGTAACTTCTATTCCTCAATATGTTGAGCTATTTCAAGCTGCGTATGGACCAGATGTAGAGATTACATTTCCTCAAATTGCTAACACTATAGCGGTTTTTGAAAGAACTCTTATTACACCATCTAGATTTGATGACTACATGAATGGACATCCGAGTGCTTTAAGTAAAGCTGAAAAAGAGGGACTGGATATCTTCATAGACAAGGGGTGTGCAAGTTGCCACAACGATATAGGCTTAGGAGGAACTATGCAGCCCTTTGAAGTTGTCAAAAAGTACTCTTTTGCTAAGGGTGACTTTAGTGGTGATGAAAATGGTATGGTAAAAACTCCAACCTTAAGAAATATAGCAGAGACGGCACCATATTTTCACAATGGTCAAGTATGGTCGCTAAAAACTGCCATCAAAGAGATGGGAAGTGTGCAACTAGGGATTGACATATCAGATAGTGAAGCTGATAAGATTCATACATTTTTAAATGCGCTCACAGGTGATAAACCAGATATATCATATCCAATGCTTCCACCTTCAACTCTAAAGACTCCAAAACCTGATATGAACTAAAACAAACCCCCTTTTTGGGGGATAAACTAATCAATAAGCATAAAATATCTAGTCACTATACTTCTCTTTGATACTTTTAATTTTTTGAAAATTTTTCAAAAAGACATCAACTACATTTGGGTCAAAGTGCTCTCCCCTACTTCTTTGGATAAGTGCTTTTGCATCTTCATGGCTCCAAGCTTCCTTATAAGGTCGCTTTGAAGTTAATGCATCATACACATCCACTAAAGCAGTTATACGCCCCTCAATAGATATAGCTTCCCCTCTTATACCTAGTGGATATCCACCTCCATCCCACTTCTCATGATGCTCTCTAGCAATCATAGCAGCAGTTTTCAGAGTAATATCACTCTCATCATAAAGTATGTCATAGCCTATTTGTGCATGAGTTCGCATTACTTCAAACTCCTCATCACTGAGCTTTCCAGGCTTTAAGAGTATCTTGTCTGGTATACCTATTTTGCCTATATCATGCATAGGAGAAGTTAGCTTTAACAGCGAGCACCTATCCCTACTAAGCCCAAGCTCATATCCTAAAATTTCCGCAAAAAGTCCTACTCTTTTTGTATGAACAGATGTTTCATTATCTTTAAATTCAGCAGCACTTGAGAGCTTGTGAATTATTTTAGTATGAGACTCTTTTAGCTCTCTATACAATAGAGCATTTTCTAAACTCACACTTGCATAGTTTCCTATAAGCACGAGCATTTCAGCATCTGTATTATCAAAAAAACCACTCTTCTTATTTAGCGCTTGAAAAACTCCAATAGTCTCTCTTTTACTATTTAAGAGTGGAACAGCAATAATATTTTTAGTCAAATAGCCTGTCTCTTTGTCTATATCTTTGTTAAATCTAAAGTCATTATATGCATCTATAACTATCTGAACCTCTCTAGATAAAGCGGCTTTTCCAACAACACCACTATCAGCAGATACTCTTATCTCCTCTACACCATGAGCCACTTTTGTCCATAGCTCATTTTTCTTCTTATCATATATAAATATTGAGCATCTATCAGCCTCTACAATATCTCTAGCAGTATCACCTAGAATATTTAGAATCTCATCTAAATTTGTTTTTGATGCAATCTCTTCACCAAGTTTTAGTAACATAAAAAGTCGACTATCAAAATCTACATTTTCTAACATATTTCTCGCCTGTTTTAAGGATAATTGAGGAGATTATAGCATTTTTGAGGTTATGATTAATAGAATATTTGTGGTAAAAGAATAATCCCAACCCGGCAGCGACCTACTTTCCCACACTTGAGAAGTGAAG
>CAZAFM010000076.1:0-4572 GCA_964484395.1 uncultured Campylobacterales bacterium
ACTAGCAAGAAAAAGTGGATATAGTAAACCTGAGTAAACTTATCATCTAAAAAAGCCCCTATGAGTTTAAAGTAGCCAAGTGAGAGGAGCATACCTACTATGTAGCCTTTTTGTTTTGCTACATCTAGGGCTTTTATGATGGGTTTTTTGTGTAGCAAAAGTGTTTCAGCTCTGTAGATATAGCCTCCAAAGCCAAACATTATCTGATAGGCTAGATAGACTACTAGGGCGCTCATAAAGCCTTGAGTAGATAGCAGAAAGTAGATGATAGTAAAAAACATCAGCACCTCTATGAAAAGGTTTATCCTGATGAAGCTTTTTAGATTCAAAAGCCTCATATAAAGCCTAGCTACTATGTATGAAAAGACCGCTAGCCCAAGTCCTCCTATGGAGAAGACTATAGGCTCAAGCGGAAGGTATATCACAAATACAGCTCCAATAGAGAGTCCTGCAAAGAGCGAGTTTAGGAACTTGTACTTAAGATAGGGATGGATAGATATCAAAATCTAACCTTTGCGCCTATCTTGTATGTTGTCTCAAAGTTATATGGATATATCCTATCTACCCCTACGATGTAGGCGTTTTTATAGTTTGTGATGTTTGTGACCTCAGCATATATCTCACTCTCTTTGTAGACTTTATAGCTAGCACCCATATCTAGACTTAGGTAGTCTTTCTCTTTTTGTACGCCACTGTTTAAAAAGTCCTCAGAGTTATAAGCATCACTTCTGTAGTTGAAGCTTCCTTCAAGCCCTAGTTTAGCTAGTGGCGTATATGTGGCTCCTAGCTTGAAGTTGTTTTTGTACACTCCTGGAAGTGTGTTTCCATCATAAGCTCCATTTGCTTCGCTCTCTTTTTTTATGATAGCGTCTATGTAGCTATACATTCCCATGATGCTTAGGTTTTCTAGGTCGTATCTAGCCTCTAGCTCAACTCCCTTTTTTTCAGTTTTATCAAGGTTTGTGTTGTAGCTTGTTAGCCAGTTTCCGCTATTGTAATAGTAGATCTCATTATCTCCTTTTATGTAGAAGATTGTCCCTTTTAGCTCTAGCTCTTTTGTAGGCTGATAGGTTGAGCCTAGTTGATATGTATCCATTATCTGAGGATTTATGAAGTCATTAAAGCTACTACCAGTAAAAAACATATCTATATTTGGCATAAGTACACCTCTATCATAGGAGATGTATGTTTCTAGGTTTTTAGCTATCATATAGCCTAGCTTTAGCTCATATGAGTTCTCTGACTCGCTTTTACTAAGCCTGCTTCCTGCATTGGGATTGTAGTCATAGCTTGCCTCTTCGTATCGTACTCCACCATCTACTTTTAGGTTACTAAACTCTTGGGCGTATTTTACATAGATGGCGTTTAGGTCTTTTGATGTTTTATTTGTCGATGCATCTCTATCTCCTCGAAAAAGTAGCACCCCAGTTTTTATACTATATCCATCTCCAAAGTATGTGTACTCTGGTTTAAGCGTGTCATTGTCGTACTTAAA
Organism: uncultured Campylobacterales bacterium; assembly: GCA_964484395.1. GTDB lineage: Bacteria > Campylobacterota > Campylobacteria > Campylobacterales > CAZAFM01 > CAZAFM01. The sequence continues at coordinate 1,496 of CAZAFM010000076.1, forward strand.
AGTTGAAGGATATGGAGAGACATACTCAAGTGTTTTATCTCGTAAATCTCCTTCAAGTGTTACTAGATGCGATGAGCTTGGATAGTACTTTAGGCTTACTCCATAGTCGTTGATGTTGTATCTTGCATCACTGTAGTATTGAGCACCTGAGATAGTTCCTAAAGCACTTGGATTGTCATCATATGCTGACTTTGTCATACTGTTTGCATACTTTAGGTATGAGCTAAGAGTTGAGGCTCTTGCGCCTAGAGAGAAGCTCTCTCCTTTATATCCTGCTTTTGCATCTAGCTGTTTTAGGGATTTGTTATCCCTGTCTCCACTACTATCTATATCTCTACTTCCATCACTAAAGTAGCCCTGTGCACTACCGCCTATGTAAAACTTATCTATGTTTTTTAAAAACGCTCCTTCAAGAAGCTTTGTGTTGTAGCTCCCATAGCTTGCATCTAGCTCTATGAAGTCACTGTTTTTTGTAGTTATCTCTACTACTGCTGCGCTACTTCCCTCTCCACTCTCTATACTTCCATAGCCTCTTTTGATGACTATTTTTGAGATAGATGCTAGTGGAATAGAGCCAAGCATGATAGGGTTTGAGTCTATACTTCTTATTCTAACTCCATCTACTTCTATGGCGATGTTTTGATAGCCATTTGTGACACCATATCCTCTGGTGGCTATTTTTGGAGCAAAGTCATTTCCAAAGCTCGGATAGACATCTATACTTGTGTATTTGTTTAGAAAATCACTCAGACTTGATGTGTTTGAGTTTTCTATATCTTTGTAGCTAAAGCTCTGTTCATAGGAGGCTTGAAGTGGTTTGAAAGATGAAGTTTTTGCACTGTAGCCTTCTGCAAAAAGTGCTGTACTTAGTAAGATTGTTGGTATTAAGATTCTCATTGTTTTCCTTCTCTGATTTTTAGTTTTTGGTTCAAAGAAGGAAGTTATGGAGGTTCTCCGTCCTCCTCTTTAGAAGTTGCATTGTGAACTAGTGAGATAAACAGAAGTGCAAACACCAAAAGTCGCAACTGATGAAAGCTTTTTTTAGTCCTATGGATAAGAGACTTGCTAAAAGCGATACTTTTAGAGAGCAAAGAGATAATGTATGCATCAAGCACAGCTCCACTTGAGTAAGCTTGTATAGAGGCTAGTGTGAAGTACTTTTTGCCAAATCCCCTAACTCTACGCTTCATCTAAACACCATATATATCTTCAAAAAGCTAAGAGTAGCAAATGCTACAAATGATGCTAAAATCCAGTCCATCTATCCTCTTTAATCGCTATTTTGATAAAATCACCTAAAAACATTAGGTCAGTAGTTTTGAAAAATTTAGATGAGATTATAAAGCAAAAATATTTAATCCTTGATGGAGCCTATGGTACGGAGTTTCAAAAGCTTGATGTTCCTCCGTCTGCTTGGGGTGAGTATGAAGGGTGCTGGGAGTATCTAAACCTAAGTGCCACGCATCTTATAGAAGGAGTGCATCTATCCTACCTAGAAGCAGGAGCAGATATCATCAAAGCCAATAGCTTTGGGGCGCTTCCTTGGGTACTAGATGAGTTTGGGCTTGGGAGTAAAACATATGAGATAAACCTAGAAGCTGCCAAAATCGCTAAAAACTGCGCTTTGAAGTATGAAGATAGATTTGTAGCAGCATCTTTAGGACCTGGTACGAAGCTACCAACTCTTGGACATATTAGCTTTGAAGAGGTCGAAGATGGGTATTTTCAAGCTGGTATTGCTCATATAGATGGTGGAAGTGATATTTTTTTACTAGAGACTTGTCAAGACCCACTGCAGATAAAAGCAGCCCTACTTGGGCTTCAAAGAGCTATGAGTGTGAGAGAAAAAAAGCTTCCAGTTATGGTTTCAGTCACCATAGAGACTTTTGGAACGATGCTTGTCGGAACCCCTATAGGTGTTGTTGCAAAAACTTTAGAGCCTTTTGAGCTTTTTAGCATAGGGATAAACTGTGGACTTGGACCAAAAGAGGTCAGAGGGTACCTTCAAGAGCTTTCATTATCAACTACAAAGCCTATATCTATCCACGCAAATGCTGGACTTCCTGAAAATGTAGGAGGCTGTACAGTCTATCCAATGGATAAAATGAGTTTAGAGAGCTTGAGGGAAGCTTCTTTGAGATAGATGGAGTAGCAATACTTGGGGGATGCTGTGGGACAACACCAGAGCATATAAAAGAGCTAAAAAGCTCGGTTGCAGGAAAAATCCCAAAACCAAATAGATTTAGTTCAATAGAACCATCACTCACCTCAATCTTTCAAGAGTCAAAACTAAAACAGGACATTCCGCCACTTCTTGTGGCTGAGCGGACAAACGCGACTGGCTCAAAGGCATTTCGAGAGCTTCTACTCAAAGAGGACTTTGAAGGCATACTTGATGTGGCTCAAGGGCAAGTAGCAAGTGGCGCTCATGCTCTTGATATATCAGTAGGGTTTGCAGGTAGGGATGAAGAGAGTGATCTTAAAAAGTGCGTAGAGATGTTTAATAACAAAATCTCTCTTCCACTCATGATAGATAGCACTCAGCCAAAAGCCCTAGAATCAGCCCTCAAACGAGTTGGAGGAAAGCCCATCATAAACTCTGCAAACCTAGAAGATGGAGAAGAGCGCTTTGATGAGATAGCAGGACTTGCCAAAAAGTATGGAGCAGCACTAGTCTGCCTAACCATAGATGAAGATGGAATGGCAAAAAGCTGTGCTAAAAAGGTAGAGATAGCAAAGAGGATGCACAAAAGAGCCACTGAGATTATAGGGCTAGATGAGAGAGATTTGGTTTTTGACCTACTAACCTTCACACTTGGGAGTGGTGATGAGGAATTTTTTAAAGCTGGGGTTGAAACCATAGATGCTATAGAGAAGCTTCATTATCTATATCCAAACATAGGCTTTATACTAGGACTTTCAAACATCTCTTTTGGACTAGATAAAGAGGCTAGAAAGTATCTAAACTCAGTCTTCCTCTACCACTGTGTACAAAAAGGACTAAGTGCAGCCATACTAAACACCGCCCACATCCTCCCATACTCATCTATGAAAAAAGAGGATATCGAGGCTTGTGA
>CAZAFM010000076.1:4672-11345 GCA_964484395.1 uncultured Campylobacterales bacterium
GAGATGTTTGGTAAAGGGGAGATGCAACTACCCTTTGTGTTGCAGTCCGCTGAAGTAATGAAGGCAAGTGTAGACTATCTAAATAATTTCTTGCCCAAAAAAGAGAAAAAAGCAGACACCACCATAGTTCTAGGAACAGTAAAAGGTGATGTACATGATGTGGGCAAAAACTTGGTTGACATTATCCTTACAAACAATGGCTTTAAAGTCATCAATATAGGCATAAAAGCTGATATCAGCGAGTTTATCGCCAAAGCCAAAGAGCATAATGCAGATGCACTAGGTATGAGCGGGCTACTTGTGAAGTCCACAAAGATTATGAGCGAAAACCTAGAACAACTAAAAGCCCAAGGGCTTGACACGCCAGTGCTTCTAGGTGGAGCCGCACTAAATAGAAAGTTTGTAGATGAGTACTGTAGAAGTGTGTATGATGGTGAGGTTTTCTATTGCAAAGACGCATTTGATGGACTAAAAGCCATGCAGATGATAGAAAAGGGTGAGTCTCAAGATATAGATCACAAAGCCTTAGTCAAAGTAGAGGTACAAAAAGAGGAGATAGAAGAGCATCGGTTTGCCCCACTTGTTGATATATCTCCAAAAGATATAGTAGAGCCTCCTTTTTATGGGAAGTCCGAGCTAGTGCTTGATGACTTAGAGATAGCTTTTAAATGGCTAAATCTTGAACACATCTTCCGAAAGAAGTGGGGGTTTTTCAAAAGAGGTATGAGTAAGGCTGAGTTTGAAGAGATGAAAAAGGCAGAAATACTCCCTCTATATGAAAAAATCAAAGCTGAGTTTCTAGCAGGACTGTTTGAGCCAGTCATGCTATATGGCTACTATGAGTGCAGGAGAGTTAAGAACTCAGTTGTGATAGTTAATGGTGAGAAAAGCTACACACTTGAGTTTCCTAGGGAGAGAAAGGGGAAGTTTAGGTGCTTGGCAGACTACTTTAGAGAGGATAGAGATGTCATAGGCGCAAGTGTAGTAAGTAGTGGGCTGAAACTAAAAGAGCACTGTGCTAAACTCTACAAAGATGGAGAGTACAGCAACTACTACTTCTACCATATGCTAAGTATAGAGCTTGCAGAGGCTTTGGCTGATATAGTTCATAAGAGATTTAGAGTGGACTTGGGACTTGAAAGTGGTGGGTTAGATGATGTCAAAAAGCTAAAGTTCATAGGTCAAAGATACTCCTTTGGCTACTCTATGTGTCCAGATATGGAGTATAACAAGGTGCTTTTTGACCTACTAACCCCAGAGAAACATGGCATAGAGCTAACTGAGAGCTTCTTGATAGACCCAGAGGCAAGCACAAGTGCTATCATTACCAGAAATGAGCATGCAACATACTTTAATCCGTAGACTAGATATTCTGGTATAATTATAAAAACAAAATAGAATTATAGGAACTACTTATGTTAAAAACAATGCCTTTTTTTATGATTGTACTTATCTTGAGTATAGGCGCGACTTTTGCCTATCTCAAGCTAGCACCATCTCAAATCCCAGAGTGCCAAAAAGATGTAACCTGCTTTACCAAAGCGAGTGAAGACAAAAAGCTAGTCAAAAACGCTCAAGATGCAATAAAAAATGGAAACTACACCATAGAAGGCTACAGCGTAGAAGCAGAGTATATGACCTCAACCCTAAGCTCATACATCACCCCTAAAGAGGTCACAGACTACACCACAACCCTACTCCCTCAAAAAGCCTCAAAGAGCGATTCAAAAATAAAGTTCATCATCTACGAAAACGACAAAGAGAGTCCAAACAAAAAAAGTGACAACTGCAAACTCTTCGCAGGCTACCTAGTCTATGAGTTTTACTACCAAGAGCAGCTAGCATACAAAATCCAGATAGACTTTTTAGAGGAGGACAAAGAGGAGATAAAAAAGAGGATAGATTGTGTAGTTGAGTCGTTTATGGCTCTTTGATTTTGAGGAGAAAAAATATGAAAGCAAGTGAGTTTGATGAACTGTTTGAAATTGAAGACATAGCCGAACATTTGGATTTTAGCAAAAAAATGGATGTGAGAGAGTTTGAAAAAAAAATAATCAAAACAAAAAAAATAAATGTAGATTTACCTGAAAATATCCTCTATTTGATAGATAAAGAGGCTAGTAAAATCGGTGTCACAAGACAGAGTATTATAAAAGTTTGGCTTGCTGAGAGACTGAAAAGCGAGCTTTCTAGTTCACTGTAGCATAACGCCCTAGCTATATCATTCATACAAGTTTGACTTTCAACTCTTTTCCCATCATTTGAGCAAAGTTTTGCAATGTAGAGAGTCGAATATCTTGGGCATGGTTTTCTATTCTTGATATAGCTGATTTTTTAGTATGTAGCTTCTCAGCCATCTCTTCTTGAGTAAGCCCAGCCTCAAGCCTAGCTTGTTTTAGCATTTCTCCGATTTTAAAATCTTGATAACCAGCATCATATCCATCTGCAAAATCTTTATCACTTTGCTTTCTTTTGGCAACATATCTCTTTAAATCACTCATTTTCAAGGTACTCCTTTCTTCGTTGATGTGCACATTCATTATTATATGCTCCCTATTTGACTCATTTACTTAAAAACATTTAGCTGCTCTTCAATCCTCATTATTTCACTACTAAATGGCTCATGTAGTAGAATCGCTTTATGATAATTTTTTTCAAGTAATGATATTTCTTTATCAATCATCCCCATACTGTGATACAAATATACAAGATTATTGGAATACTCAAAGTAATAATTTTTATAAAAATCTAACCTATCAGTACTAGCATTTTCCATGAAGTCTACCAGATATTCTAGAATTTCAATTGATGTATCAATATCGTCATTATGGCTATGAGCTATTGCTAAGTTATTCAAAGTCACAATATAAATTTCAAACCATTCACTACTATTGAATCTATAATATTTTTCTACGATATTTTTCATATATAAGGCTACCTCCAAGGCTGTTTTACTATCACCAATATCAGAAAAATAAAAACTGATATTATTTAAAGCATTTATAAAAGATTTAGGATGGGATACCGTACTGTAAGCATCTACTTTTTTTAACCCATCAAAGACAGTCCTCATAATTTTTTGTATTTTGACTACATTTTCAACACTCTCGCTTTTGAAAAATGAACTTGAAAATTCGACTAACAAGCCTGTAAGCTGACCCAAATACTCGCTAAAAAGAAATTTATCTATTTCTAATGATAATTCAGTGACTTCAAGAGCCATATCAATATAGCCCCCAGAGCTCAAATAGGTAGCATAATTTAAGGTAGTAGATATATATAATTCTGCCCATCTTGCTTTATTGGATTTATAATGAGTGGAAGCCAACCTAAAAGAGCGTTCTGATGTTTTCAAACATGATTCAATATTATTGCTTTTATAGTACATATACGATAGATTGTTAAGAGTTAAAATATAGAGTGTTAAAACTCTTTTATTTCTTAAAATGTCTTCCAAGATGGACTTTGCCTCGGAAAGTAGCATGATTGCCTTACTAAAATTATCTTCATAAATGTGCATTGCATAATTATTTAAAATTCCTATATATAGCTCTATATTAGTATCGCTTTTATCTATAACAAAAAGCTTTCTAGCACAGTCAACAAGATGACTATCCAGAATATTATCTATATTTTTTCCTATGATTTTATAGCAGTGAGCCAAATTAATTTTTGAAAGAATCAAATAGTATAAATATATCTGTTCATCAATATTTTTATCTGCATCTAGCAACTCCAAGATTCTCAAATGCAATTTTATTGCCAAGTCAGTTTTAGCCAAATGTGAATATGTATAAGCAACATTGTTAAGATTTCTTACATATTCCTCTAAATTTGTACCATATCTACAATACAGGTCTCTATAGATATCCAAGGCTTTTTCTTCTAGAAAATTTGCTTCAATTAAGTTATTCTCTGCCTTATGCAATCTGGCTAAGGATTCAAGATTGTCTGAATAATGACTTCCCCATTTGTGACCATCCATGTGAAATAATTTTTTTAAGATTTTATTTTTTAGCCACAAATTATAATTTTTTCTACTCCATTCATCATAATTTAGCTCATCTTGATGCTTCATTTCTGCACTACCCCAATTAAGAGAGGCAACTTCACTATAAACCACCTCATAAAAATACTCTTTAGCCCTATTTTTTTCCTCACTATTTTCATAGCATCTATCTAGGATTTTTTCTAGTTTTGACTCCAAGAAAAGCTCTAGCATCTGGTGAGTGTGGGAGTATCTGCTTAGACTATCTATCTCTCTTTTTATCAGTTCATAGATTTTCTCTACAGTTTCATAGTGTATGTTCGTGATAGTCTCTAGTGATTTTAGAGAGTTTTTTAGAGGCAAGAGTAGCTCATTTTCATCATCTGCGATACTTTTTTTGATAGACTCTACTAACTCCATATCAAAAGGTGAGCCGACCAAGCCTGATAGAATCATAGTGCTAACTATGCTTTCACCCACACCTTCACCATAGTACTCCTTGATAAGCTCAAGTCTCTCTTCTAGTATCGCATGAGTTGATAGTATAAACTCTCCCTCATAGCTAAAAGACTCCCTAAAGCTCTCTTTTAGATGCTCTAGTGAGCTTTTGAGCTCGTGCTCAAACTCCTTGATATCTAGATTTTCTACAAACCTAGCCTTGCTATCCACTACCTCTACTAGTTTTTTAGCTTTATGCCTTTTAAAAAAGTTCTCATCACACAAAATATTTATAGCTTCTATGACATAAAGAGTCGTAGCATAGGCACTTTTATCTTCAGCTATAAACCCAACTATCTCTTTTGCAAGTAGTTGTGCTTTATCTAGCCCTCCTTTTGAGTCTATGCTCGAAACTATCATCTCTTTTGTGAGCATATCATCAAACCCATATAGTCTGATAGACTCTAGCTCCACTCTTTTTAGTAGTGATGCTGTGTGCTTAAAGCTAGGGTCAGTTTTTACACTACCAAGCTTATGCTTTGCATCCTCGCCTCTTATAGTGTAGATGATATGAAAGCTCAGATCTCTTTTAAGTAGATATTCTTCTATAAACTCAGCGCTATCTTCATCTATCCAGTGTAAATCATCCACCAAAAGAACTATAGGTGAAGTAGGGCTATTTACAACCTTTGAAGGGAGCTTATCTCTTAGTCTCTGTAAGCTTGAAAGCATAAAGTAGATACTCTCAAACTGCTCCTCTTTGCTACTTTTCTCTTTTCTAGCTTGCGAAAACATCTCGAAACGATGCTTATCTTTGTTGGCTTTTCTTCTTAGTGAGTTTGTTATGCTTTGGCTTATCTCTAGCCATTCGCCTATTATAGGTACTTTTGTGTAGTCTTTTTGCTCTATAGTCTCTCTATACTCATCAAATTTTTTTCCAAAAAAACTTTCACTTTCAAGATACATAGTGTTTAGTCTTTTTAACTCTTGTTCTATAGAGCTTTTTATTGATGCAAGTCCTCTGTTTGATTTGCTTGTGTCATTATAGATTGAGAGCTTTATGAGGGTGGGGTCATCTATACTTGAGAGATGTTTTTTATAAAGTGTAGTTTTTCCGATACCAGCACTACCACTGATGAAACTCTCTTTTGTTGACTTGGTATCTGTAGCATCTCTAAAAACATCCTTGAGTTTTTGTAGCTCAGCACCTCTTCCGACAAATGCAGATGAGCTAACAGCCATAAATGGATGCCTAACTCCTGCTAGCTCTAGCTTTGCATATCTTTGCAAGAAAGTTTTTTGCACATTTATAGCTCTGTAGTTTGGATGTTTTTCTGTTAAATCATCAGTAAAAATATAAACGAAACTAGCACCAAGTCTTTTATTGCCATCAAGTGATTTTGATATAGTAAAATACTTGGAGATAATCGCCAAAGAGATTGCATCCAAATCCTGAGGACTTGTGACAACTATAAGTTTTTGTGCATCTATAGATATCGCCATAAGCAGAGCAACTCCGACATCTATAAGAGAAGCTAAGCTATCTACATTTTCAAATTCAGCCACTAGAGTCTCCAAAGCCTTTTTAGAGTTTTGGCTTAAATACAGCTCATCATCTGCCCTAGTAGCATACCCATTCATCATATCTTGAGTGTTTTTAGATAGCAACTCCTCTAGAAAGTCTAAGGGCTTTTCCGTAACAGCACTTACTCTATCCTCTATGATCACAGATGGCAAAAAAGAGCCAGCCATATCACCTATATACTCGCTAACACTTGTAGTTACATATGATGAAACACCTCCACTCGCAAAAGAAAGCACATCTCCACCAAAATATGAAAAAAGCCCTTTTATGGTACCTGTTGATATATTTTTATAGAGAGCCTTTGGCAATACTTTGCTTATCTCACTATCTATTTGCAAAAGTAGCGCATCTAAAAGTATAGGATTGCTAGTATCAAAGCCATCTGGGTTTATAGACAAAAGAGTGTTTTTATCTTTATCGCTCCATATCTTTTTTAAAGCCATGAGGTAGGTATCCATGCTATACTTATCTTCAAAACTTCTATTATCTAGCCACAGCATCAAATCTTTTTGTTGTAGCTTTAGGAGACTTGCTATAGACATTTTCAGCTTATCTTGCATTATTATTCCTATAAATTTGACATCAATTGTATCTAAATAAAGCTTTAATGATTTACCTTATTTTTGCTAAAATATGACAACCCATCTAACAGTGAGCATATA
>CAZAFM010000077.1:0-10757 GCA_964484395.1 uncultured Campylobacterales bacterium
TATTTTCTTGCTATCTCTATGACTTCATACATAAGTCCCTCTTGAAGAGTAGTTGGATTTAGACCAAGCTTTAGGAAGTTTTCATTCTTGAAGACAAGTTCATTTTGCTCATCTTCATTTCTTGGATTTTTGTAGTAACGAATTTCAGCACCTGTAAGCTCATTTATCATCTTGGCTAGATTTTTAAGAGTATGGGCTTCTGTTGCCTGGTTGAATATCTTTACTTTATCGCCTTTTGCAGGTGGATTTTCTATGGCAATCTTAATACACTGTACTGTGTCTTTGATATGGATAAATGCCCTTGTCTGACCACCTGTACCATGCACAGTCATAGGATGACCCACGGCTGCTTGCATCAAAAACCTATTTAGTACAGTACCATAGTCTCCATCATAATCAAACCTGTTTATAAGTGCCTCATCCATCATTGTCTCATCTGTGTTTGTCCCCCAAACTATCCCTTGGTGTAGGTCAGTTACACGGATTTTATCATTTTTGTTGTAGTAGTAAAAAGCTAGCGCATCAAGAGTCTTTGTCATATGATAGACACTTCCTGGGTTTGCTGGATATAGTATCTCAATCTCTTTTTCATTTCCATCTTCGCCAACTTTTACAGGAAGATATCCCTCTGGGATGGCCAAACCAGCAGTCCCATATCCATATACACCCATAGTTCCTAAATGCACTAGATGAACATCAAGTCCACTCTCCACTATAGCACATAGAGTATTGTTGGTCGCGTTCATGTTGTTATCAACTGTATATCTTTTATGGAATGAACTTTTCATAGAGTATGGAGCTGCTCTTTGTTCTGCAAAATGCACAACAACATCAGGTCTTTCCTTTTTCAAAATATCCAAAAACCTATCATACTCTTTTGCTATATCTATATGTACAAAATTGATATTTTTATTTGTTAGCTCTTTCCATTTTGATAGTCGTTTATGTATAGGCTGTATAGGAGTTAAAGACTCGCACTCAAGTTCTACATCTATTTTTCTTCTTGAGAGATTATCAGCTATTATTACATCATGCCCATCATTTGATAATTTCAAAGCCGTGGGCCAACCACAAAAACCATCTCCACCAAGGACCAATACCTTTTTACTCATCTAAACTCCTATTTTTTTAACCAACTCAAGTAGTGCAAATCTACACTGAAGACAATCTATATCTTTAAGTAGCTTATCCACAGAATGTCTGCTGATATCGACACTATCGTGGTTTTTTAAAGTAGCCAGCCTAGCTACTGATATATATAATCTCTGCGATGAAAATGAACTATCAACCAAAAAAGCTTTATCACTTATCATTTCTATACTCAAAACCTCATCATGACCAATCCCAAGCTCCCGAAGTAAAATAGTTTTTGATTTCTCTACTGGATTTTCTCCACTCTCTACTCTTCCACCTGGAAAGTCTAATGTTATTTTACCAACACCATGTCTATAGTAGGCTCTTGGAAGCAGTAGTCTATCATCTGTCATTGGGATTATAACTACAGAGTCAGCTCTCTTAACCCTGTAGTAATCAAGAGTGTTTTCTTTCTCATCTTTTACTCTTTCATAGATAAAACTAACCCACTTTGTATCTATAGTGAAAACTTCTGATAAGACTTTCCACTTTTTCATGACACTATCCTACAGGTGTAGACCACACTCAGTTTTTTCCATACCATGCCATCTACCATCTCTTCCGCTTCCTTTTTTAGTGCAGGGCTCACATCCTATACTTTGATATCCCATATCAAAAAGAGGATGTAGTGGCAACTCTCTTTTTTTAATATAATCAAAAACTTCCTCACTATTCCAATCAATCACTGGGTGAACCCTGTATATGCCATTTTTATCACGGCTAAACTCCTCCATATCTCTTCTGATACTATTTTGATCTCTTCTGAGGGCTGAAAACCAACACTTAATATCATTTAACTCAATAAAATCATTCAAAGCTTTTACTTTATTGATTTCACAACAACTATTAGTATCATCTATTTTTCTAGAGCCATCAGCAAAGCTATAAAACTTGTCTTTATCATTATCATATCTAATTCTTATAAAAAATAGATTATTATAAATACTTCTTAGTCGATAAAAGTAGTCGATAGTATCTTCAAACAAAAAACCAGTATCTATAAAAACAATGGGGATATTGCATTGTGAGCGAGAAATAAGATCAATCATCAAAGATGCCGTTGCACCGCAGGATGTAGTGGATATGGCTTGGTTGTTGTACTTTTGATACCATGTCTGAATGAAGCGTATGGAGTCTTTTACTTTATCTTCCATTATACTCTCTAAAATTATCATTTACCCAGCTATGTGTTAATCTGATGCCTTCCTCAAAACCAATGCAAGGTGAAAATCTCAATACTTCTTTAGCTTTAGTATTTATAGAAAAGTTATGCTCTATCTCTCCATCTCTTTTTGGCTCAAAGATAATCTTATGATTAGGCTTACCACCTACCTCTTTTATGATATCAACACACTCCAATATTGTTCGCTCAACTCCTGAAGAGAGATGAAATATATCTACCCCGCTATGTTTATACAGTAACGCACTCTCTATGCCTCTGCATAGATCTTCCACATATAGAAAATCTCTAGTGGCGCTTCCGTCTCCATATACCACTATAGGATTATTTTTTATTATATTTTTCATAACACTATTTATTAGACCTTTTTTATGAAGACTGTATGAACCATAAATATTTGCAAATCTAAGTATAGTTACGCCCTCAGAGAAATTACTTGCAAAGGCGTTGCAGTATGCTTCACCACACATTTTGCTTGCCCCATAAGGAGATATAGGAGATGGAAGACTAGATTCAGAAACAGGAGGTGGAGTATCTCCCATCAAGGCGCCTCCTGTTGATGCAAAGATAAATTTTTTAACGCCATTTCGCACTGAAGCATTTAGAATATTAAATGTTCCCAAAACATTGTTCTCATAGTTTTCTATAGGGTTCTTAACAGAATCTACCACTGATCCTTTAGCCGCTAGATGAATAACCGCATTCACATCTTTTGTAGCTTCAAGACAGTCTCTATCATCTCTTATATCACCTTCAAAAAAAGTAAAGTCTTCATCTACATAGCTACAATCTGAAGATAGGTTATCCATAATTTTTATAGAAAAGGTGTTTTTGAGATGGAGAAAAAGATTTGTCCCTATAAAGCCCTTTCCACCAGTTATTAAAATTTTTCTATAAGATTTCATCTATTAACTCCATGTAGCTTTTAACTTGTCTACTTATATCAAAAACTTTTGACTTTTGTACACATTCTTCATTTATTTCTCTATCTTTTTTCTCAAAAAGCAGAGTTTGTATTCCTAAGCTGAGATCATCCACATCAAAAGCTTTTGCTAGATATCCATTCACGCCACTATCTATGATATCAGGCATACCGCCAATCTCAAATCCAGCTACTGGAGTTCCGCAAGCGAGTGCTTCAATAGCAGTAAAAGGAAGGTTATCAAAACGAGAAGGCACAACCATCACATCAGAAGCTGAATAGATAGCTACAAGCTCTTCTACATTTTGAATAACACCAAGATATGTTGCATCAAATCCATAAAGCTTTCCACTACCTTTGCTAGAGGAGCCAAATATAAGCAGCTGAATATCTTTGCAGTCCATACTAGAAGATAGCCTTTCTAAAGCACTTTCTAGCAAATCAAAACCTTTTCTTCTATCACTAAGTGCATTATGAGCGCCAAATAAAATAGTTTTTCTGTGGTCTATGCCTATCAACTTTTTAGCAGATTTTTTATCCAATGGTCGAAACTGACTCAAATCTAAGCCACTTGGAATAACTCTTGAATCACAACCTCTATAGAGTTTGCTATCTTTAACTATATCTGCTAGCCAGTGGCTACCACTTACAAAGGTGCAGTTGTTTTTCAAATCTTTGAGGTATTTCTGTTTTTTATGCCACACCCATGCATCAACATCTTCTTCGGGCATTGCAACTTGATATCCATTCCTATGGCGTGTATCACTCTCATCCATAATATAGTGCTCACAGCCACACACAGACCACATATCTGCTTGACGCCAAATGATTGGCTTTTCTATTTTAGCAAGCTCTTTGATCCCTATAGTGTCATCTCCTATCCAGTGCATTATGACAACATCAGCATCACTTTTGTTTATAAGCTCATGAACTCTTGTTCGTTTTAGATTGTATGAGTGTACACAGCCAATCTGCTCACTAAATCTTGGATAAAAGTCATCTCTTAGGTAGGTGTTAAACATTTTGTGTCTTTTGCTATAAGGTAGAAAATATTGCTCAACACTCATGTCATCAGTAAATTTAAACTTGACGAGCATTTTGGAGTCTATTCCATTTTTTACAAATCCTCTATGTAGTCTATAAGCTCCTTTGGCAGCTCCTCCATGTGTATCGTTGTGGTTAAGATAGAGTATTTTTTTTCTCATTAAATTTTAATCGCTTCTATAAAGAGAGAATCAGGTTTCCTCACGCTTCCATCAGACTCGATATCCAAGCAATATGAATTAAAATCAGGAATTGTCGATTCATCAGCTTCTACTTTTTTCACATCTCTAAAGCCCACATCAAAAAGAAGCTTTTTTAACGAGTATGAATCATACATCCACTGGTGGACTTCACCAGATAATCGAAATTTTCCAACTTTAAATGGGTCAAGTTTTTTGCATTCTAAGTGTTGTGAAACTTTTCCTTTACCTATATTGTTGTTCAAATAGTTCAGTAGTTCACTGCCTGTTCTCTCTACAACAAAATTTTTTTGAGATTCAGGCATATTAGACCAATACCTAACCATCTCACCCCCACTTGTGTTTCTCACCACTTGGTCAAATAGTTTTAGCATAACCCATTCATATTTCTCTTGACTATCCAAATGGCCAGCTTTCGCTCCATGCAAAAACTCTATATAATCCCTCACTATCATTTCCAGATCAGGAACAACAACCCTTATAATAGTTCCACTTTTTAGAACTCTGTAGCACTCTTTGAGAAAAATAGGTGCAAAACATTTTGGAAAATGCTCCAAAACATGAGAGGAGTAAACAACATCTACACTATTGTTTTCAAAAGGTAAAGGCTCATAAAGATTGTGTTTTTGTACAAACTCGCTATTTGAGTTAAAATCAAGATTTATCCAGTCTCTATGCCACCTGTTGCCACATCCTAAGTTTAGCATTCTCACTGGAGAAGCTAGCTTTTTAATTTTATCTAAGCTCATTCTCTTCTCTCCTCTATGGTTGGTATTTATAATGTTTTATATATTTGTCTAGATATTTATTTAATTTTTGCTTTTCAGTATAACTAAATTCAGTTTTCCATCTGCCAGTATTAGACTGATTTAGATTGTATTCTAACATTTTATCTTCAAAATCTATTGTTAGTTTATTGCATAATGAACGAAGTACTGCCTCTGTGTTGTTACACAAATCTTCAAGTCGTATTTCAGTAAAAAAATCACTATCTAAAGTCCTTCTTATTTCAAGCCAGCGCTCTATTATCTCTATATAATATTTTGATGCTTGCTCGATATCTTTTGGACACCAGCGCTGTTTGATATATGACGCCACTACATCTCTTGGGTCTCTCACCATATGAACCATAAAAGATCCAGGTAAAAGTTTGGAATAATGATGAGCAGAGAGTATATTGAATGTATTGTCCTCTACATAAAGGGCTTTACCGTTATTTAGTAGCAGATCATTGTATAGGTTGTAAAAGTACTCATTTATAATATGGCTTAAGACATTATTTTTGTTTGAACGATATACTACATTTGATGCTACTGCCGTAAGACTGCCTTTTCTTCCCGCCCATACCCCTTTGTATTCAAGAAGCTCAAGATCTTTTATAAGCTTGCTAGTATGCTTTTTAAAATTTGGAAATGCTTTTTCAAGCTCCCACTCTTTATAAGCTCGTATATTACCCGTCAATCCAAAATTTTTTACTGCATTTGCAAAATAGATTGATATTCGATCTTGTATGCTCCTTTTGCTCAATCTCTTCAAAAAGTTATCCATCCGCTTTATGGCTACTTCTGAAACAAAAGGACTCCAACCATCTTTAAGTAGAGCGTATGTAGGAAGGATTCCATCCGGATCGATTGTAAACCTAGACTCAAAAGGCAATGAGTATATCTGGCTGTGCGTACTCAGTACATATTTTAGCACATTGGTTCCGCTTCGCCCAGTTCCACCTATCAACAATACTGGTACATTTTTCATCATTATAGTCTCTCTACTTTTCGTATTACTTCAAACGCCTCCGCATATTTTACGCCTATAAGACTTCCACGAAATTTTGCATAATTTAATAAGTAACCATTTTGAAAATAAAACTTAGTTGATTGACTTTTGTATTCATTCAGAGCTTTTAATTTCATATTTATACTCTCTGACGAGAGTTCGATAAAATAATCAGTTTTTAACTCTAAGCAGTTCCAAGGAAGCTCATAACCAAGTATTGTACACATTTTAAAAGCTCTTATTGCTTCGTTGGTAATTGTTAAATGATCTTGATGTGTATCAAACCTAGATGGTGTTAGCACCTCATGTGGACTAAACTGTTTTTTAATATCAATAAGTCGCTCTAATATCTCTTGGCGTTTCTCTGGAAATTGCCTTACACTAAAATCCATAATCTTAACATTTTCTATTCCTAGTATTCTTGTTGCTTTTTGACACTCTATGGATAATGCTTTTTCTGAAAGCCCTTTGGGGAGAGACTGTTTGCAATCAGAAAATGCAATGTACAACACCTCAGCACCTTTTTTGATAGCTTGGTGTGCATACCCTCCAGCCCCCAGTTCACCATCATCAGTATGGGGTGCCAATATCAATATTCTTTTATTTTTCATTCAGCGTACCTTCGTGAACTTCTTTATATTTTTATTTTACCATTTTGCTATATATTCTGCAAAATAGCTTTTTAAGATTTTAAGTGTTTCTGTATGATAGCATCCAGCTCTTTAGCTCTATTGAGATAAGTATGATTTTTTAATATTCTTTTTTGACCACTATCTCCAATTTTTTTCGCTATGTCTGGATTTTTTAGTAAATATTCTGCTTTATCAAGTGCCTCCTCTTTAGAGTTAAATGATACAACCTCCTTATCAATATCAAAAAGCTCTTCAAGGTCATCTTTATGATCAGTGAGCAAACATGTACCTACGCCTGGAATCTCATACAGTCGTACATTGGATGCACTATTACCAGCTGCTTCTGATTGTACATTAATCGATACGGAATATTGTGATATTGTATCAAACCTTCTGATGCCAAATTGTGGAGGTTTTACATTTTCAAATTTTTTTATATATTCACTTTTGGGTGAGAGTATATCTACTTTTCCTGTTCTGGCGTATAGATATCTAACAATGTCATTCCTATAGCTATGTCGCTGAACATCATTAACAAACCTACCACCTATTGAACCTGAAAATAAAATTTTATTGGCTTTATTTCGGGCTGTTTGGATATGTTTCAAAACTCTTTCATCGAAAGCATGTCTTAGCACCTCTGAATTGACTCCTCTTTTTATAAATTCAATTTTCAAGTTATCACATACTGTTATGACAATATCTGCAGATTTGGCATTAATATAGTGTTGTTCTTTCAAATATGTGCCACAGCTAATTATGATAAGTTTTATATCTAAGCAGCAAGATCTAATTTCATCAAAAAAAGAAGAATCAAACATCCATCCAGCTTGTAAATACAATATATCAGGATTATAAAATGATATTTGCTTCAACAGAGTATTGTAAATTCTCTCTTTGCTAATAACTATATTGTATTCCTTTGACCAAGCATCATTTAGTGAAACAATATCACATATGTCTGGTTTTGAAAAAAGTAGACTATTTGAAACATATCCTAATTTTTCCATATTTTTTTCCAGAGAATTACCTGGCCAGTACATTTGTGCATAAAATTGATCTATCTGCTGAGAATATGATTCATCAGAATCAAAGTCTCCAAAATTTTCTACATGCCATTTGATTAGTTCAGGAATATGCCAATTAACTTTTAGAAATTTCATAGTTCAACCACTACTATTTGCAATCTCATATAGCAATCTAACTTTTTTTTCATATGTGTAGTTGCTCAAAGTTTTTGCTTGTCCAGCAGCTGCTATCTTCTCTCTATCTTCATTTTTTTCCAGATACTCATTAGCAAGTTTAGCAGCTTGTTTAGGATCGCAAAAAGCTAGCAATTCTTTACCTGGCTCAAAAATTTCTTCAAGACCTTCTTGTCTATCTGTTAGCAGACAAGTACCTATGCCTGTTGCCTCATACAATCTTAGGTTGCCAGCATTTTTTGTTGTCGCATGAATATTTAAAATGATCTTGCTGTCAGCTAACAATTGATACATATCAAGCCCAAACACTGGGGGGCTAAAAGGCTTATTAAAGTAGCACTCATAATCTTTGTTTGGACAGTATATTTCAAAATTAAGCCCACTTTTTTCAATCTCTTGCATTACTTGAAGTCTATAATCTTTGCAAGGCCTTATAGTGCCAGTAAAAACTATATCATGTCGTTTTTCTCTTTTTTCTATTTTATCTAATATCTCTGGGTCGAAAGAAAGCCCTTGATTATATGATTTAATGTCCTTTCTTAGCATCATTTCATTTATATCTGGAACACATGTAAATATTGCATCATAAGATTTCATATGTTGGTACTCCTCTTCTGAGACAAGCATACAATTCCAACCCATTATTTTTTTGATATTTTTAGCTCGTCTTCTAGCTTCACTTATGACACTATCAGTATATGACAGCGTTGGTGCAAGATATAAAATATCTGGATTATAATCTTCAATAAAATTGAGTAGAGATACATACCCCCTTTGAAAATCAAAGTCAAATCCAAAGAGAGGTTTAAAAATGCTATTTGCAATTTTTATATAATTCTTGTTATTTAAATTAGTTGAAAACGGAATTGTAAGACATTCCCATCCATATAGTTTAATTAATGATTTTTCATAAAAATCAGATGACCAATAACCCTCTTCTATAAGTTTTTCAAATATATCTTTTGAAGTCATTTGATTTAAATCATACTTTTGGCAAAATGCATCATATATTCTTTCATTCCATCTATTTACTTTTAGAAATTTCATTTATGTCCTTGTTTATAAATTTTTGGGATTTCACTTGCAGTATGCATAACTTCATTAAAGTCTAAATCCAACACACTAAGATACCACTTTATGTTTTGATATCTAGATCTATTTTCATCTCTTATTAACTCCAATGCCCCCTCCCTACTGATATTTCCCTCTCTTGTTTGACTTATCTTGCTCCATGCCTCATCTTCATTTACTATGATTCCATTATGCAAAAGACACATATCATTTTTTACTACAGGCTGATTATCGGATGTTCCATTTGTTATTAATCTACTATGACCCAAAATAACTCTATCAGACGGTGGGTTAGTTTTATTTAGGAGTCTATCTATTGAATAATCAGCCTTATTTACATAATAGCTTGAGTTTTTATAAAAGGCTATACCACTAGAGTCAACCCCTCTTTGTTTTGTATGATTTGCCAAAACACCTAGCTTTTTTTAGAGTCCTTTGAGACATTTATCAATCCAAATATACCACACACAGCTAACTATATTCCTTTTACCAAATACGATATGAATTTTTCTATGTTTATTATATTTTTTATCAATTTAGCCTATCCTCGAAAAACACTCTTGTATTATCATAATATCTTATAAGGTCATCTTTAAAGCTGAAAATCTTGTTTAGCTTTAGTGGCATAAATGGATTCATATTTACATGAGCTCTCTCTACCCTTTTTCTATGCTTTTCGCATTCATCAAGGAGCTGTTTGAGTCTTAAAATCTCTACTTTCATAACTCCACACCCTCTCTTCTAGCTATCTCATAAATAACTTTTTGAGCTTTTCCATCATCTATCACTACATCTATCTTTTGCTTTCCTAGCTCTCCTTCTAGTGCTTGCAAGTAGTCTATTTTAACATCGAGCATATTATCCAATGGTTTTGCTTTGATGTAAATATCTATATCACCGCCTCTTTTTGTGTCATCCATCCTAGAGCCAAAAATATAGACATTTACATCATCACCGAAATATTTTAAAGCTTTTTGTTTGATAGCATTTTTTTGTTGCTCTAATAGTCTCATATTTTATTTGCTTTTCTTAGTATATTCTTGGCTTTTGTTTCTACCATTTTTATCTCTTCCTCTTTTACTACATCTTGGAGTTTTCTTAGCCCTGAAAGAACTTCTAATTTTAGCACACTATTTTTATAACTGTTAATGTCATCTGAGTTTATAGCATACAGTCTCTCAAGGATAGTTTTTGCTCATCTGTTACTGCTTTAAATGTATAATCAGCCTCTTTTTCTTCTATCTTAGGAAACTCTACATTTAGAGACTCAGCACTTTGGATGTCTATGTCTAAAAACTGCTTGGCAAATACCTTTTCTAGTCCTGAGAGTGCTTCTTTTAGGGATATGTTGTATTTCATAGTTTTAGCAAACTTAAATTCATGTGATTTTATCTCCATCTTTTGATACTCTTCCAGCCTTTTTAGCTGGCACTCCAACCATGAGGGCATACGGCTCCACATCTTTAGTGACTACTGCTCCAGCTCCTATCATAGCATACTCCCCTATAGTCACGCCACAGACTATTGTAGCGTTTGCACCTATGGTTGCTCCTTTTTTTACTATGGTCTTTTTGTACTCATTTTTGCGAACTACAAATG
>CAZAFM010000078.1:0-10156 GCA_964484395.1 uncultured Campylobacterales bacterium
CTCCAGCAAAAGCTTTCATTAGGTTTACTGCTGTTAGATTTTCTGTTATCATCTTCATCTCTTCACCGCAGCAAACAAGCTTTCCGCCACCTACTTTTTGTAGCTCTACTTCATTTCCACATATATTACACTTATAAGTTTCATACTGTCTCAAAATAACTCTCCTTAAATGATTTTCCCTAATAATAGACTATTTTTTTATTATCAAAGCTTAATAGCTCACAATCAATTCCGTACGCCGAGTCAAAATCACCCTTAGTAACCTCATCACTACTCTTATAAAACTCCACTTTTCCATCTTTTATCCCTATAATACTGTCACTAAATCTAAGAGCCATATTTATATCATGTAAAACTATAACAGCAAAAATACCATTTGCTTTCACATACTCTTTAATAAACCCTAGTGAGTCTATCTGGTTTTTTGGATCAAGATGACTTATTGGCTCATCTAAAAAGAGTATTTTTGGTTTTTTAATCAAGGCTTTGGCAAGTAGCACCTTTTGAAGTTCACCTCCACTTAGTGATTTTATATCTCTACTGCTCAAGGTCTCAAGCCCAAACTCAAAAAGAGCTTCTTTGACTCTATCTCTTATCTCTTTAGAAGGTAGTAGTTTTATGTATGGATTTAGCCCTACTAGAAGAGTCTCCTCTACACTCAGAGATGGAGGAACTAGACTTTGGGGCATATATGAAAGGGTAGTAGAGAGAGATTTTCTACTTATGGAGCTTAGATTTTCACCTGCTAGCTTTATCACTCCAGCACTTGGAGTTAGCACTCCACTTAGAAGCTTGATAAGTGTACTCTTTCCTGCTCCATTTGCTCCTAAGAGGGTGTAGATACCGGGGTCTTGTAGATTTAGGTCTATTCCTTTTACTATCTGTTTTTTCCCTATATTAAAAAAAAGCTCTTTAGCACTAACCAAAAACTCTTCCCCTCCGTATAAGCAAAAACACAAAAAGAGGTGCTCCAACCAAAGATGTAACTATCCCAATAGGCAAAACCAAAGGAGTAAAAGCGATTTTTGCTATAAAATCTGAAACCAAAAGAAGCAGGCTCCCAACAAGTGGTGAAAGCACTATGATGCTTCTGTAGTTCTCCTTAAAAAAGAGCCTTATAATATGAGGTGCTACAATACCAACAAAACCGATTATTCCAAAAAAAGCAGTAGCAAGAGAGGCTAGAAGTGCAGATATAGTTATACTAAGTATAAAAAATCCTCTAACCCTAAGCCCCAAACTCTTAGCCACATCACTTCCAAAACTTAGTACATTGAACTTAAAAGAGATAGTAATAAGTACTATATAGAGGATAAAAACCACTACAAAAAGAGAAAAAAGCTCATCTTTTGAAACCCTACCCAAATCCCCAAAGGTCCAAAACAAAGATGCAGCCACATCTAAGTCATCACCAAAGTGCTGCAAAAGCATCGTTAGTGAGCCAAAAAAAGCTCCAAAAGCTATACCTGAGAGAATTACTGAAGAGGAGCTAAGATTGTTTAGATATAAGATAACAAGAAAAAGTAGTAGAGTTGCAGAGCAAAAAAAAGCTGATAAAACTACCACAACAGAGGAAGGAAAAGCCTCAAAGCCAAACATCCCACTACCACCATAAGCCCCTAGTACTATAATAGCAAATGTAGCCCCAAAAGCTGAGGCTTGTGATACTCCTACGGTAAATGGTGATGCAAGTGGGTTTCTTAAGATGTTTTGCAAGATTGCACCTGATAGAGCCAAAGCGCTCCCTGCTATGATAGCTGCTAAAACTCTAGGGAGTCTTATACTCTCTACTATAAAGCTCATAGACTCATCAAGTGCAAATATATTTCTAAAAGTATCTAACTCAAAGCCCTGACTACCACTACTTAGATTAATCCACACAAACAAAAGGTTCAAGCAGATAGTAACAGAAAAAAAAATATAGTGCATATCTACTTAACTATACTTCTTATACTCTCATAAACCTTTTCATATTTTGTAGGATAAAAAACCTCCAGAACTCTTCTAACATCCTCTTGTGGGAACTCTCTATCTTCTATAATTGAGGCTATGATGTAGCTGTTTACTACTGTGTTTTCAAGGTTTGTGTTATAAAAATTATAAGGTGGAAGTAGATATACACGACTATTTTTGTAAGCATCTAGCATGGCAAAAAAATCACCATCATTTTTAAGCTCATCTTTGTATATGCCCTGCCCCATTCTATCTATAAATATATACTTTGGATTGGTTTTTAGTATCGCTTCTTTTTGTAAAAAGTGGTGACCTTGCTTGTCTATGACACTATTTTTTAGTCCTAGCAGCTCAAATGATATATAATCCCCCTCTGTACTGCTAAATCCTTGAGCGCCTTTATAGCCTATTCCTCCTATATATACTGAGGGTTTTTGTTTTAGAAGTTTTAACAGTTTAGCCTGCTCTTTTTTTAGAGCTCTATCTATATCTATTGCTCTTTGCTTAACTCCAAAAATCTCTCCTAATGCTATTAGTGATTTTGTTATATCGCTAAACTTATCTCCTTGACCCCCATATCCACTACCGTATGATGCTACAAAGACTGGTATACCTGTCTTAGAAGAGATCATATCTGCAACTTTTCTATCCACAAAAGAGGCTACTATCACATCTGGTTTTAGCTTTATGATAGCTTCTAGATTTGGTACTTTGCCAGGACCGCCTTGTCCTATTATAGGAAGTGCTTTAATGTACTCACCACCTAGTGCTACTCTATATGGTGATATAGGTATGCCCCTTTGCTCACCCCTCTCTATCCCAACAGCTCTATCTTCTAGACCTAGATAGACCATCAGTCTTAATGCCCCTGGACCAAAGGCAACAAAGCTTTGTGGAGTACTCTCTATCTCAACCTCTCGCCCTATCATATCACTGTATGTTTTTGCAAAAAGTGAGCTTGTAAGTAAAAAAGTTAAAATCAGAAGTCTCATCTGGAATGCCTTTTAGTATTACGAATATTTAAAAGTTAATATTACAACTTAAAAACTTAAGTTTTCTTGACATCAAGAACTTTTTAAAATAAACTTACTACACACTACAAAAATTGAGGAAACAATGCTTCTAACTTGGAAAGAGACTATAGAATATGCAACAGTTTTTAGGCACGAACTACACGCCAATCCTGAGCTTACTTGGAATGAGCACGGTACTGCAAAGCGTATACAAAAAGTGCTTGATGACTTTAATATTGAGTGGAAAAGCTGCGCTAAAACTGGTACAGTAGCCACTTTAGCAAAAGAGCAACAAGGTAAACATATAGCCCTAAGAGCAGATATAGATGCCCTACCTATATATGAAGAAACAAACCTGCCTTACGCTTCTAAGAACAGAGGCTGTATGCACGCTTGTGGTCATGATGGACACAGTGCTACATTAATTGCCACAGCTATATGGCTAAAACAGAATGAAAATAGGCTCAAAAACCCTGTTACACTACTCTTCCAGCCTGCAGAAGAAGGTGGTCATGGTGCTGAAGAGGTGCTAAAAGAGGGTGTATTAAAAGATGTAGATGAAATATATGGGTGGCATAACTGGCCTGCTATCCCTCTTGGTCAAGCAGTATGCCCAGATGGTGTGATAATGGCTGGAAATGGCACTTTTGAAATAGAACTAGAAGGAGTTGGAGGGCACTCATCCCAACCTGAACTTTGCCGTGATCCTATACTTTGTGGCTCTACTATAGTCTCATCACTTCAACACATAGTTAGCAGAAGGGTTCCACCTCAAGAATCAGCCGTAGTATCGGTCACTAGCTTTGAAGGAAAAAGTGGATTAACAACCATTCCAAACAAGGTCACCCTAAGTGGAAGTATTAGAATATCAAATATGGAGCTTAGAAGACTCATATATGACCTTATAGAAGAGATATGTATAGATACTGCAAAGGCTTTTGGGCTAAGTGCTACAATAAAGTGTGAGCCAAGATACTCTCCTACAATAAACTCACCAAAAGTAGCCCACAGAGTAAGGGAACTGTTCTATGAAGAGTTAGGAGATGAATGGAAAAGTGATTTATTGGTTCCAATCATGGCTTCAGAAGATTTTAGTTACTATCTGCAAAACATAGAGGGAGCATTTATGCTAATAGGAAGTGGTGATACACAGTCCACCTCAAAGCCATGCCACAGTCGCTATTATGATTTTAATGATGAGCTAATAGAGCCGGTGTGTAGAATAATGACAAAACTTGCAAATCTAACATAAGGAGAGATTAATGAATAACGATATGAATATTTTTACGCAATATGAATCAGAGATAAGAGCCTACTGTAGAGCTGCTCCGACCGTTTTTAAAAGTTCAGTAAATGCTAAATTAAAAGATGAAAACAACAAAGAGTATATAGACTTTTTTGCAGGGGCTGGGGTACTTAACTTCGGACACAACAACCCTAAAATGAAAGAGGCGATGATAGAGTTTATCCAGAATGATGGAGTTGGTCATAGTTTAGATATGTTTACAGATGTCAAAAGAGAGTTTATAAAAAGCTTCGTAGAGACTATCTTAGAGCCTAGAGGGATGAAGTACAAACTTCAATTCACTGGTCCTACGGGGACAAACGCTGTTGAAGCTGCTTTGAAATTAGCTAGGAAGTTTACAAAAAGAGATGATATTGTTGCTTTTACTAAGGCTTTTCATGGGATGACACTAGGGGCTTTAGCTTGTACTGCAAATGAGCACTTTAGGGGAGCTGCTGGGGTTAGCTTAGATAATATCCAAAGAGCACCCTTTGGATGCGAAACTCCATGCATAAACTGCCATCTTGGATGCGGAATAGAGGTCATAGGTAAGCTTAGGGCAAGATATGAAGACCCAGCCTCTGGAGTAAGACCTCCGGCTGCCTTTATAGTTGAGACCATACAGGCTGAAGGTGGGGTTAGAGTGGCTTCAAAAGAGTGGCTTCAAGAGCTTCAAAAACTAGCAAGAGATGTAGGGGCGCTTTTTATCATTGATGATATACAAGCAGGATGTGGACGAACTGGCTCATACTTTAGCTTTGATGGATTTGGACTTGACCCTGATATAGTCATTCTAGCTAAAGGTATAGGGGGATATGGAACTCCACTAGCAATGACACTAAACAAACCAGAGATAGATAGAGTATGGAGTCCTGGAGAGCATACTGGAACTTTTAGAGGACAAGGACTATCATTTGTGGCTGGAAAAGTTGGACTTGAGTACTTCAAAGATGATGCACTCAACAAAGAAGTAGCTCAAAAAGGCTCTATGATAAAGGAGTTCTTAGAGAAATTAAGAGATGACAGAAGCAGTATGCAAGTGCGTGGTCGCGGTATGATGGTAGCACTTGATGTGGGTGAAGGCGCACTATCAAAAGAGATAGCAAAAGAGTGCTTTGAGAACGGGCTTCTAATAGGAGTATGTAGTGGTAAAGGAGAAGTGCTTAAGTTCATCCCACCACTAACTATTGAAGAAGATACTCTTCAAAAAGGACTTGATATATTTGCAAATGTTTTTAAAAAAGTTGTAGGGAGCTAAAGCTATGATCGAGAGAGATGATATGGTATTTCCTTTTGAGGAGTACAAAAGACGAATAGATGAACTAAAAGAGAGGATGGTTGAGCGACTTCTTGATGTTGTCGTAGTTACAGACCCAGAAAACCTCTACTACCTCACAGGATACAAAACTACTGGCTATTCATTTTTTCAAGCCCTTGTTGTTCCACTTGAGTGTGAGCCATATATGGTTACTAGACAGCTTGAAGAGTCAAATGTATATGCTAGAACATGGGTAGAAAAGTCTCGTCCATACTCAGATAATGGTGATGCTGTTCAGATGCTTGTAAGCTCCCTAAAAGAGATGGGGCTTGGCAAAAAAACCATAGGATATGAGAGAAATAGCTACTTTTTACCCGCATATCAGCAAGACTCTCTTATGCACAATCTCACAAGCGCGAAGCTCAATGACTGCTTTGGAATTGTGGAAGAAGGGCGCATCACTAAGTCAAAATATGAAATAGATGTGATGAAAAAAGCAGCTAAGGCTACAGAAGCAGGTGTAAAAGCGGGTATTGCTACTGCAAGAGCGGGAGTAAGTGAAAATGAGATAGGAGCAGAAATCTCTGCTGCTATGTTTAAAGCAGGTGGCGAGATACCATCTGTTATGCCCTATGTAACTTCTGGTCCTAGAACAATGATAGGTCACGCCTCTTGGGAAGGAAGAATAGTTCAGCCGGGTGAACATGTCTTCATCGAAGTGGGTGGGTGCTATAGACAGTATCATACCGCCATGATGAGAACCATCATACTAGGAGAGCTAACTGATAAGATGGCTTTTGCTCAAGAGCGTATCAAACACGCTCTAAATAGTGCAAAAGAGCTTATCCGTCCAGGTGTGAGAGTCTCAGATATAGATAACTTAATAAGAAATATAATAACTGTTGATGATGATATGGGCTATCTCATCACCCGCTCAGGCTACTCTATAGGTATAGCCTTCCCTCCTAGCTGGGATGAGGGCTATATACTAAGTCTAGCACATGGAAACCCAAGGGTGCTTAAAGAGGGAATGACCTTTCATCTCATTCCTTGGGTGTGGGGAGTAGATGGAGATAAGACTTGTGGGCTTTCTGATACTATTAGAGTAACTGCTGATGGTTGTGAGTCTTTTTTTAATCTTAAAGAGGAGTTTGCCATCAAGCCAAATGAGGGAAAAAAGTCCTTAGAGAAAACAAAAGAGAGCAAAAAACCAAAGGAGAAGAAGTGAGCTACTTTGAATCAATAAACCCAACCACACTAGAAACAGTATGTAAAAGAGAGCTAGATAGCGATGATATAGTCGCCAAAAAACTACAAAAAGCCAATGAGTGCTACAAAAATGAGTGGAAAAAACTCAGCTTCAAACAAAGAGGTGATTATCTTCTAAGAGTAGCAGAAGTTTTAAGGTCTGATATAGACTACTATGCCTTGCCAATGACCGAAGAGATGGGAAAGCCTATAAAAGAAGCAAGAGGTGAAGTAGAAAAAGCCGCATGGTGTGCAGAACACTACGCTAAGAGTGCTGAAGACTACCTAGCTAGAGAGTATATAGACTCAGATGCTACAAAGAGTTTTGTGCAGTATCTGCCTTTAGGAGTTGTGTTTGGTATACTTCCATGGAATGCTCCTTTTTGGCTAGCATCTAGGTTTTTCTCCCCTGCTCTTATGGCTGGGAATACTTGTATAATGAAGCATGACCCTCATGTTCCTGAGTGTTCGCGCGTGATAGCAGAGGCTTTTAAAAAAGCTGGGTTTCCTGAAGGTGCCTTCCAAGAGGTACTAGTAGACCCTAGTGGAGCTGAGAGAATCATCAAGGATGATATCATAAAAGCAGTGTCTTTTACAGGCTCAGATAGAGCAGGAGCGAAGGTAGCATCTCTTGCAGGATCAGTTATCAAGCCATGCGTTATGGAGCTAGGTGGCTCTGACCCTAGTATAATCCTAAGTGATGCAAACTTAGAGGAAGCTGCTGATATAGTTGTGCTATCTCGTATCATCAACGCTGGACAGTCATGCATTGCCGCTAAGAGAATAATAGTAGAAGACAGTATTTATGATGAGTTTGTAGATATGCTAAAAGTTAGATTTGAGAAGCTAAAAATGGGTGATCCAAAAGATGAGAGTACAGATATAGGACCTATAGCAAGAGAGGAGCTTAGAGAGGGGCTTCATAGGCAAGTGGAGCTATCACTCAAAGCTGGAGCAAAGCTACTTCTAGGCGGAGAGATACCAGAGCAAAAGGGCTACTTCTATCCTGTTACGATGCTTGTAGATGTCAAGCCAGACACGGTGGCCTCTTGTGAAGAGACTTTTGGTCCTATAGCCGTTGTGATGAGGGCTAAAGATAGTGAGGATGCACTAAATATAGCTAACAACACACCTTATGGTCTAGGAGCAAGCGTATGGACGGAGGTAAAAAGAGGTGAGGATATGGCACTATCTATAGAGAGTGGACAAGTATCTGTAAATGGAATAGTAAAAACTGACCCAAGACTTCCAAGTGGAGGAGTGAAGAGATCAGGCTTTGGTAGAGAGCTAGGAGAGCATGGGATAAAGATGTTTGTAAATATCCAACAAGTATGGATAGGTCCTAAGAAAGCTTAATGGAGAGGTTTTAGTTGGAAGGGAGTATATTTCTAGCCTTTTTGCTAACGCTTTTTGCTGGTATTTCTACTGGTGTTGGCTCTTTTATTGCCTTTTTTACTACCAAAAACCAAGATAAATTTCTCTCAATTGGTCTTGGTTTTTCAGCTGGGGTTATGATATATATCTCTTTTATGGAGATACTTGTCAAGTCAAAAGAGGGATTTGAAAGAGTTTATAGCACTACTGGCGCTGAGGCTTTGATGCTCCTATGTTTTTTTATAGGGATAGCACTCTCAGCGATTATAGACAAACTCATTCCAGAGGAGATAAACCCTCATGAGCTTAGGAGTGAAAGCGATATAGAGCCACTCAAAGAGAACTCACATATTCACCTAAAAAAGCTAAAAAGAACTGGTATTTTTACCGCTATTGCTATAGCAATTCACAACTTTCCTGAAGGATTTGCTACTTTTATGTCAGTGCTTGAGGATCCAAAAATAGGTATAGCAGTAGCAATAGCAGTAGCAATCCACAACATACCTGAAGGAATTGCAGTATCACTTCCTATATACAGAGCTACTGGAGATAGAAAAAAAGCGTTTCTCTACTCTTTTGGCTCTGGGCTCTCAGAGCCACTAGGTGCACTTATGGGGTATTTTTTGCTAGCTCCTTTACTAGGTGATATGACTTTGGCTATTACTTTTGGGATAGTAGCTGGTATAATGATATATATAAGTTTTGATGAACTTCTTCCTTCATCAAGGGTTTATGGAAATGCTCACACAACCATTCTTGGAATAGTCGCTGGGATGGCGGTTATGGCAGTTAGTTTACTTATACTTTAGGAGTTTTATGAAAGCACTTTTTCCTATACTGTTTGTATCGGTCTTTATACTTTTTCATCTGTATATATATTTTAGGGCTGTGAAGAGGTTTGATTTTAGTAGTGATACTAAGAGATATATGAAATACTTTTTGATTATCAATATGGCAGGGGTTATACTCTATATGTTTGCTAGATACTCCATATCCATACCAAACTTTATATACTTGCTTCTATCTCTTAGTATCGGTGTAGGTTTTGTTCTTTTTATAGGAGCACTCATCTATGATTTGCTTCACTTTTTACACCTCAAAACTCCGCTTAACAATAAGAGGCGAGAGTTTATGAAAAAGTCCATAGATGGTGGCTTCCTTGCAGCTGGTGTGCTATATACTGGAGTGGGGATAAATAATGGTTGCAAAATCCCTGAGATAAACCCCATAGAGCTAAAGCTAGATAACTTAGACAAAGACATAACCATAGCCCAGATAAGTGACCTACACATAGGTGGACTAGTAGATAAGCACTTCGTAAAAAGCGTGGTTGACAAAATAAACACTCTAGGAGTAGATATTGTAGCCATCACAGGTGATTTAGTAGATGCGAAAATAGAGATGGTAGAAGAGGCAGTAGATGAGCTTGGAAATCTCAAGGCTAAGTATGGGGCTTTTTTTGTAGTTGGAAATCATGAGTATTTTCACGGAATAGAAAACACAATGAACTACCTAGAAAAACAGGGTATAAAGGTTCTTAAAAATGAGAGTATTAAGCTAGATAGAGAACTCTATATAGCTGGAGTTTATGATGTTTTTGGAGAGAGATTTGGTAAATATAAACCTGATATCAAGCCTATAAAAAACACTACCCCAGAAGATGCAACAACCATCCTCCTAGCCCATCAGCCAAAATACATTGACCAACTAGATGGCTTTAAACCATCTCTTCTACTAAGTGGACACACCCATGGCGGTCAGATATACCCTTTTAGCTACCTAGTCCGCCTAGCTCAACCATACCTAAAAGGACTTCACAAACTAGATGACAACTCCTACATCTATGTAAACAGAGGTAGCGGCTTCTGGGGACCACCTATGAGGATAGGCAGTAGCTCTGAAGTGACATACTTAAGGCTGAAGGCTTGATGCTTTAGGAGGTCAGTACATAAACCCAAAAAGCCACAGAGGGATTTTGTTACCACTTCCTATCTCGATATCATCAGCAACTACAAAGCTATTTTC
>CAZAFM010000079.1:0-10027 GCA_964484395.1 uncultured Campylobacterales bacterium
GCACAACTAGCAAAGAGACTTTGCAAGGGTCTTTTAGATCAGTCTCAACAAAAGTAGGGGCAGACGCAGAAAATGCAAATGTGATACTTGATACTCGCTCTTCAGTGCATACCTCTGTAAAAAAAGAGTTTAGCTCTATCTCAGAAGTAAACATAGATGAAGAGCTGACAAATCTTATTCGATTTCAAGCAGGATATAGTGCAAATGCTAAAGTCATCACTACAATCGATCAAATGATAAACACACTTCTTGGAATAAAGCAGTAATAGAGTAGAGGTTTGTTATACTCCGTATAAAAAAGTGCGGAGTTTTTTATGTATCTCTTCCATCTTTCACATACTGATCTTGACGGATATGGATGTCAGCTACTCACTAGCAGTGTATACAAAAAGCATAAATTTTATAATGCCAACTATGGTGAAGAAGTATCTTTTAGGATAGATCAGATACTAAGAGATTGTGAAAAAGTGGATGAAAAAGTTATGTTTTTAATAACTGACCTAAATCTAAATCTTGCTGAAGCCAAAAAAATAGACGAAAAAGTAAAAAAATCAAAAAAAGAGATAGAGCTCCAACTTCTAGACCACCATGCTACAGGACTTGAGTGCTCCAAGCTGTATGAATGGTACTACCTAGATACAACAAGATGTGCTACTAAAATCACATACGACTACCTATATGAAAAGAAACCTAAAAAAATCAGCAAAAGCAGATGGCTAAAGCCTATGACTGATATGATAAACGCCATAGATATATGGAAAGAGAATGAAAAATACTTTGAGTTTGGCAAAGTATCTATGAGGATGATATCTGATACAAGGGAGCTTAGTCGCTTTATGTTTGATGAAGAACATAGAGATTATAAGCTTACAATGCTAAAGTGGGCATCAAAGTACCTTGGCAAAAAAGATGGACATATTAAACTAGATGATGCACTCATAAAACTCAAAAAAAGATACCTAAAAGATGATAAAAAAGACATACTTGATAACTACACCTCAAGATATATTGTATCACTACTAAAGAGCAAAAAAGAGCAGATAAAGATTTTTTACAAAGATAGTGTAGGTATACTTACTTTTCAGCTAGGGTCTATATCTACTATTGCTAATGAGTTCTTAAAAGAGTGTGATGATATAGACTTTGTGATGGATGTTAATAGTAGAGGAAACTGCTCTTTTAGATCAAGTGGCAAAATAGACCTCTCTATTTTTGCAAAAGAGTACTTTGGCGGTGGAGGACATCCAAACGCCTCAGGAGGGAGGTTCGAATGCGTAAAGGATAGCTTCTCTTATGAAACAGTGAAAGAAAAAGTAGAAAAATATTTAGAAGGAGTGCAAAATGGTAAAACCAGATGATAAGAAGCTTTTTGAAGCAGAATTAGAGATAGAGGAGTTGGCTATGCAACTAGCTGATATGCTAGGTGTAGCACTCTACTATGCAGGTGTAAAAAAAGATAACATGCAAACAGCAGTAGATGTATATCTAAACAGTATGGAAGATGTTTTTGGTGATGAGGTTGATGATGTTGAGTATGGGTTTGAAGAGATTATCAAAGTCATAGAGTATATGAAGGCAAATAGGGGCGATCTTTTTGACAGAGTTTAGGGTAGCAATCCTACTGAGTGGAACAGGCAGTAATGCAGAGAATCTAATAAAAAAACTACAAAATAGAGAGTTAAATAGTAAAAAGCTCTCTTTTGTTGTAGCTATAAGTAACAAAAAAGATGCAGAGGGTCTAAAAAAGTGCAGAGCTCTTGGAGTAGAGAGTATAGTGCTTGAATCTCAAAGCAGAACAAGAGAGGAGTTTGATAGGGCTTTAGTAGATAAGCTTTTAGGCTACAAAACTGACTTAGTCCTACTAGCTGGCTTTATGCGGATATTGACCCCTCTTTTTGTAGATAGCTTCAGAGCACTCAATATTCACCCTTCACTACTTCCACTCTTCAAAGGTGGAAATGCTATGATGGAGAGCTATGAATCTATGATGAAAGTAGCTGGAGTCACTGTCCATGAAGTATCAAAAGAGCTAGATAGTGGCAAGATAGTAGCCCAAGATGTACTATACAAAAAAGAAAATGAGAGCTTTGAGGAGTTCAAAGCTCGTATGCATAGCCTAGAGCACAGCCTCTACCCTCAAGCTGTTTTGGAGTATATTCACTCTCTTTAGTCTATCACCCCTTCTAAACTCCATCTTTCACCACGCATTTGAGTAAAACCCGAATTAAAGCTACTTATAATCTTCCTTAGTGTAGGTTAGGTATTTAACCCCACAACAATATAAGGAGGTACAACTTGAGCACATTAAAAGACGCATACCCCTCAAGAAAGGGCAATGAAGAGAAGATTATCAAAAGACCTGACCCCGTAGTCTTTGGAAGTGAAGAGGGCGGAGAGTACTCTTTGAACAAAGAGCAACTAGAAGGATTTGATAAAAACGGCTTTATTATTCTAGAAGACCTTTTTAGTGAAGATGAGGTAAATAGGCTTAGAAGTGAGGCTTTTAGGCTGAGAAATGATGATGATAACCTAAAACATAGAGAGTTTGTAACAGAACCAAACAGTGATGTGGTAAGGTCTATATTTGATCTACCAAAGTTCAGCAGTATCTTTGATGAACTCTCAAGAGATAGAAGGTTTCTTGATGTAGCCAAACAGATTGTGGGTGATGATGTCTATCTTCACCAATCAAGAATCAACATCAAGCCCGCCCTTGATGGAAAATCTTTTCCCTGGCACTCTGACTTTGAGACCTGGCATGTAGAAGATGGACTACCTGCACCAAGAGTAGTTACAGGGTGGATTATGCTAACAGAAAACACCCCTTATAATGGGCCACTTTTTGTAATACCAGGAAGCCATAAAGAGTATGTATCATGTCCTGGTACAACTCCTAAAGATAACTACAAAACCTCCCTTAGAAACCAGATGCTAGGTACCCCTAGTCTAAAAGCACTAAAAGAGTTTGCTACAAAAGCGGAAGAAGAGGTTATAGGAGTATATGGCAAAGCAGGTACAGTGGTTTTTCATGAGTGTAATATTATGCACGGAAGTCCTGATAATATATCTCCATGGCCTAGAACAAACTGCTTTTTTGTTTACAACAGTGTCAACAACAAGCCCATAAATCCCCCATTTGGGGCAAAAGAGCTAAGACCTGAATTTCTCTGCAACAAAAACAACTCCCCCCTAACCACTTCGAACTAAACATAGCATCTCTCTACTCTCTTGTTTTGTAATACAACTTCACAAAAAGCAAGAGAGTAGATATGAAGCCTTCAGCTACTCTTTTTTTCTAAACTCTTTTAAGATTGTTGAGATTATAGACATCTCTCTATCCTTGTCATTAATACTCATAGGTCTGCAAGCTCTTTTGATACTCTGACCTATGCGTGCCATTAGGATAGCGTTAGCTACTCCTTGACCTATGGACTTTGAAAAAACATTAAGAGAGCTAGAGGCTCCAACATCTGGTATGTAATCAAGAAGTTCTTCAGAGCTTCCTGCAAAGGCTACATTAAAGATGGCTTGTTTTAGTATCGAGTATGTACTTAACATACCCGGCTTGTAGCCATATAGCTTGGCTAGCTCATTTGCTAGATATACGCTTCTGTAGATAGTTAGGAGCATATCTACTGTTGGAAGTGGGGATATAGCTGTGCCTATTCCTACTTGGATTGAGGCGTTTTTTATGATTTTGTCTGCTTTTTTGTCTATTGATCTGTAGACATCTTCATTTAGTCTATATAGTTCATCATATACTGGTGAGCTACTTAGCTTTGATCTTAGTCTATCTAGAGAGTCTCTAAGCTCTGTATCTTCTAAATCATTTTGATTTTCTACCAAAGTAGCTGATATGGATATAATCTCATGTGTTGGGTTTTGCTTCTGTTTGTCATACTTTTCTTTGAGGTTATCAGCGTTTTTTAGGGCTTTTATCTGAGATAGTAGCTTCTGGATATGTAGGCCAATCACTCCTAGAAGTGCTAATAAGCCAACTACATAGATAACATCTGCTAAAGATGGAGAGCTTATCATCTCCTCAAAAGATACCACAAAATCCCCCACCAATACCATAATGACAAAAAACACAAAAGCAGCAAAAAGCCCCCATATAGAGGCTAAAAAAGATAGTGCTTTATGCAAAGAGTGCTCTTTGTCGTAAGTCTCTTCTACTATCGGCTCATCATCCACTACATCACCATCTAGGTCATCAAAAGTATGTGGCTTGGGTGACTTTTCACTATCTGCTTTACTATCTTGTAAGCCTCCATCTACCACCTCTCCTTCTAGGTTATCAAATGTGTGTGGCTTTATCTTGCTCATAGTATATCTCCTAATAGCTCATTTATAATCTCATCCATATTTGTATGATCCAATGCTTCATCCACTCTATACTCTTTTTTTGGTGGAAACACCTCTTTGTAGTTATAATCCTCTATCTTCCACTCATCATATTTTGGAAAGGATGGGGGCATCTCTCCTGGGTAGTGGTCTTTTAGCTCTTTGCTAACTGGGTCTATCCCTCTTATGCTTGAGAGTATCATACCCTCATATTTACGCTTAACTGTCTGGGTGCATTTGAGTGAAGCAAATATGTGTGAGCTTGCTTTTATGTTGTTAAACTCTAGGTTTTCTTTGTACTCTTTTGTCATTTGGTGTAGTAGTTCTTTGTAGTTTTGATGTTGTGAGGCTGATAGTAGGTCACATTTGGGAGCTGCTAGGATGACCTTTTTTATGGTTGGAGTAAAGAGCTTTTTTAGGAAGCTGTGTTTTTTATGATCATATAGTGAGACTATAGTATCAAGCCCTCTTCTCATATCCTCATAGCACTTGTGTCCATTCTGCAGGGCCTTTATCACATCTACTAGGATAATCTGCCTATCAAATCCTCTGAAATACTCAAGCTGTATGTTTTTGACTATATCCTCTACATATTTTTTATACTTCTCTTCAAACTCTGTGCTATATGATGCCTCTAAGTGCTCAATGGGAGCAAAGCCTAAAAGTGGGTCATTATCCAAGTCAGAAGGCATAACAAATCTACCCGGGATAAGAAATGTGTAGTTTCTATCTCTTAATACATTTAGAAGCTCTTTGTATTTTCTAACTATTAGCTCTCCATTAGTCATCTCTTTACTTATAAGCTCTAGGTACTCTCTACTCTCAGGCTCATCTATATCTTGTAGCCACTTTTTTGTCTTTTGGCACCACTGCTTGAATGAGAGGTTTATCAGTGATAGATCAAGTAGCCACTCACCTGGATAGTCTATAAGCTCTATGGTAAATGCACTGCCTTTTAGAAGTGAGCTTCTCTTTCTCTCTACTTTTAGCTTTATGGAGGTTATCTCATCAGTGCCTTTTGGCCAGATGTGCTCTTTTTTGATCCTATCTATAAGCGTGTAGTAGTCAAACCTCTTAGTCCCCATACTAGGAGCCTCTAGCTCAACTCTAAAGGACTTTTTGTCTGTTACAAAGGGGATTTTATCTCTATGAAGTAGCTGATCTATCAAAGAGGTGATAAAGACCGTTTTTCCAGCCCTACTAAGCCCAGTTATGGCTATTTTGTAGGAACTTGGCTTTAGGATAGGAGTCTCTTTTATGCTTGTGGTGTACTCTTTGATGCTGTTTTTGTACTCTTTGATGCTATTTTTGATGTTTAGGTTCATTTGTGATTCCTACTATATATTTATCCTAATTCCGACGGATTATACTGCATTCAAGGATGTTTTTCATCTCTATATGCTTGTCTCTTTCTTATGAATTCTCTTGATTTATTTTATCAAGATTATTCCGTTTTAGGCTTACAGGGGTTATAGCTTAGAAGAATCAGAGTTTTACTTTTTATAGATCAAATCGAAAACAACAGAGATAAGCTTCTGATTTGCTTCTAAGGGGATGTTTGGGATTTTGGGGAAACTACCAGATTTTTCTATTAACAAGGTGTAGCGGTATAGTTTTCTATATTAGGAGTTGTGGCAAAAAGATTAATGGTTTAAAAGGGGAAAAGTCCCCTTTTTATATTAAGCAAGTATCTCATCTAAAGTAATATAATCACCTACTCTCCCAGTCATCTTCTCTTCATCTGTATTAACAGGAAGTGTTTTTTTACCAGGAACCCATCCTGCGGGACATACTTCACCAGTTGTTGTAGCATGTTGCCATGCTCTTATCTGTCTGATGAACTCTTTTACATTCCTACCAACCATTGGCGCTTGTACTTCTTCTGCCACTATCACACCCTCTGGATTTATCAGGAACCTACCTCTTAGAGCTACGCCCTGCCCTTCTATATAGACACCAAACTTACGGCTAACCTCACCAGTAGGATCAGCACCTATGGTCATAGTTAAACCTTCTAGAATCGGTTCTGTCTCATGAAATCTTTTGTGCGAGAAGTGGGTATCAGTAGAAACCGCTAGTACTTTAACCCCAAGCTCTCCTTCTATTTCGTCCATGTGAGCATTCATCGCAGCTATCTCTGTTGGGCATACGAAAGTAAAATCAGCTGGATAAAAGCAGACAACTGCCCATCTTCCTTCATAATCCTCACTACTTACATCTTTGTAGCTTCTTGTTTTTGCATCATAAGCCTTCATTTTGAATTCTGGCATCTGTTGTAGAACTAATGACATATTTACACTCTCCTTTTTATTTTCTACTATTTCTTCTCTCTCTTGAGTTGTAGTTTTCTCAAGAGGTTTTACGCTTGAGCAAGACATTGCGCCTCCTTTTTTTTGAAAACATCAAAATTATAGTAAAAAGTTTCTTAATTAATAATTATTCTTTTTTAGTAACTTTTATTTTCTATAATATCAAACAGATGTCTTCAATAACAATGTCAGCACATTTGCCATAGCTACAAGTATATAGTATTATTACCATTAGAATTTATACTGTAAGCAGTAATTTAAGTCCATTTTTATGAGTATACACTATAGTGAAAAGAAAAAGGGGTAATATGATTTCAAACAGAGTTGGCGTTGTTGGTGCAGGGAATGTTGGTTCAGCGATTGTGAATGCTATGTTGCTTTTGGGTGTTTCTAGAGAGATAGTTTTTTATAATAGAACTCTACAAAGAGCTGAGGCTGAGGCGTGGGATATATCAGATGGGATACCATTGACAAATGAGTGTACCATAAAGCCAACTGATAAGTACAGTGATCTTTCTCGTTGTGACATAGTGGTAGTTACTGTAGGAGCTAAACAAAAAGAGGGTCAAAGCAGACTTGACCTCTTAAAAACAAACGCCAGTATCATCAAAGATGTGGTTAAAAATCTTGATGAGTATGCACCTAATGCAAAAATAGTACTTGTGTCAAACCCAGTAGATATAATAACCAGAGTTGCTCTGAGTTATTCAAAGAGAGCATCAAATCTTGTCTTTGGCTCAGGAACTATTCTTGATACTGCCAGACTTAGGGATTATATAGGAAAAGTCCTAAAACTAAATAGAAAAAACATACACGCATATATTATAGGTGAGCACGGAGATAGTGAGTTTGTACCTTGGTCAAACGCTTATGTAAGTTCCATAAAGCTTGAAAACTATCCGCTTGAAGGTTTATCGCTTGAGGAACTCAAAAAAGAGTCACTTCTCTCCACAAAAAAAAGAGCATACAGCATAATATCTAGAAAAGGCTACACAAACTATGGTATAGGTGTGTCAACTGCTAAGCTTGTCAAGAGTATCCTTCGGGATGAGAGGAAGATTTTACCTATATCTTATTTGGCAAGTGAGGAGTATGGACTGACTGATGGAACCGTATTAAGTCTACCATGCGTAGTAGGTAGAGATGGTGTGCATA
Organism: uncultured Campylobacterales bacterium; assembly: GCA_964484395.1. Taxonomy (GTDB): domain Bacteria; phylum Campylobacterota; class Campylobacteria; order Campylobacterales; family CAZAFM01; genus CAZAFM01. The sequence continues at coordinate 7,809 of CAZAFM010000079.1, forward strand.
AAGAACTCTTTTTAGAACTAGAAGATAGTGAAAAATCCAAACTTCTAGACTCTGCAAAAAGTCTAGAAGATGTGTATCACTCTATAGTCTAAGGACACTTCTTAGTCTATGTTTTAGCAAGTATCAGAAATAACTAGAGACAGCATAAGCTCTCTTTAATCTTCACTCACTAAAGTAGAGCAAAGAGATAACTATAGGAGGTTACTAGTATGGCTTACCATATCAATCTTTCCAAAAATATAGAAAAAGAAGTTCAAGATGCACTTGATTTTTATCTTTTAGATGTCCTGCATACGCTCAGTGATAGTAAAATCACCCAAGCAAAAAAGATACACAATATAAGAAAAAGTTTCAAAAAAATAAGAGCTATTCTAAAACTAGCAAAATACGACCTCAAAGATAGAGAGACCTATGTAACTCAAAACAACTACTACAAATACGCCGGAAAAAGATTCTCAGATTCAAGGGATCACCTAGTTCTTAAAAAAACACTCAACAAAATAGCAGAAAAATACGACATAAAGGATAAAATAGAATTTAGCAGTCTTGAAAGCCTAAATACTAATGTCAATAGTGATAAATTCACAGTTTTGGAAAAAGAGATTCAACTAAAAAGAGAGTACCTCAATATCTACAAACTAAAAAAGAAAAAAAGACCGCTAAAAGCTGGACTAAAAAAAATCTACAAAAAACTCATAAAAAACAGAAAAAAAGCCTATAGTACCTATAAAGATAGTGATTTTCATGAATGGAGAAAAGCTACAAAAAACTATATGTATCAATCAAAACTATTCAAAAACACTCTTCCAAAAAAGCTCAAAAAAAAGACAAAGAAGCTCAAAAAGCTTGCTGACCTGCTTGGACTTGACCACGACATTAGTGTATTAAAAGAGTTTATTCTTAATCAAAACAAAAAAAACACCTCAATAATATACTACCTAGAAAGAGAGCAGAGTATTTTGAGAGCTGAGGCCTCTAAGATAAGATTGGAAGCTTTAAAAAAAATCCACAAGAAGCACTTATAATACTATATACAGATCTTATCAATTATGAATAGCAAAGGATAGAAAATGGAACTATTAGAAGTAAAAGAGCTTGCAGTAGCTATCGTTCTTGGCTTTATGATTGGATTGCAGAGGGAACTTAGCTTTCATAGACATGACAGAGATGTCTTTATGGGTGCTAGAAGCTTTAGTATTATCTCTTTAATTGGGTATCTTTCTACCAAACTATATCAACTATACCCTCTTGTTTTAATAATAATCTCTATAACTATAGGCTCTTTTCTAGTTGCATTCTATATCATTAGAGCTATCAAAAACAAATACAATAAAGGAAACACAACTGAGCTTAGTGCGCTTGTAGCCTTTATATTGGGACTTTTGGTTACAGATCATCTTGAATTAGCAGTATTTAGTGCGGTTATCTTGATAGCCCTTCTTGAGGTAAAACCAAAAATTATGTCAATAAAAGAGGAGATAAAAAGCAAAGATGTAAAATCAGCTATTCTTTTTGCACTGATGACATTTGTTGTACTACCTGTTTTGCCAGATAAGACTATTGATCCTTATGGACTAATAAATCCTACACATATATGGATGATGGTTATCTTAATATCTGGGCTTTCGTTTATTGGATACATTTCTACGAGGCTCATAGATACTTCAAAAGGTCTTATAATGATGGGTCTTTTTGGAGGTCTAGCATCTTCAACTGCTACTACCCTCACACTCTCAAAAAAAGCAACACATAACAAAGAAGCTACCAAGTCATTAGCAATAGCCATTGCTCTAGCTTGTAGTACTATGTTTTTGAGAGTTGTTATTTGGACCTTTATTTTTAGTAGAGAGATTTTTCAAGTAGTTGTTTTTCCCTATATCCTAGCTACACTTACAGGATATGCACTCATCTACTTTCTCTATACCAAAACAGATAAACAAATAGTCTCAGAAGAGATAGTCTTTTCTAATCCACTAGAGTTTTCTGAGGCACTTAAAATGGGTGTTATTTTTGGTGTTATATTTGGTGCTCTATCACTAATTAACAACTATTCAGGAGATATTGGGGTTTATCTAGCTTCATTTTTATCTGGACTTAGTGATGTTGATGCTATTGTTTTATCTCTTTCAGAGCTTTTTAGGAATGAAGAGATAGTCGCCACCACAGCTACTATAGGAATAATCCTAGCATCTATTGCAAATACTGTTACAAAAATAGCT
>CAZAFM010000080.1:0-9977 GCA_964484395.1 uncultured Campylobacterales bacterium
TTACGCAGTAGGGTTCTCCGTAGAGATCCTTCGCATTCGCTCAGGATGACGGTGGACTCAGGATGACGGCAGGGAGAAGCTCAGGATGACGGGGCTCAGGATGACGGTGGGGCTTGGGATGAGGGTGGTGCAACTGTGATTAATCTGCTCTTTCCCATTCGAAGTTGGATATGTTTTTTTTACTAGTGTCAAACTCTATGCCTACAAGATAGAGTGGGTTACTTGTATGGTGAAGATATTTTTGATGGTATTTTTTTTCTTTTATCTGCTTTAGGGCTTCTCCTTTTTTTCCATCTACCTTGAACTCTATGATATAAATAGCACTTTCCATCTTGATAGTGAGGTCTATCCTGCCTTTATTAGTAACATCCTCACCTACTATATCAAGACCTAAAGATTGTAGATAGACATAGATGACACTTGCGTAGAAGCCCTCATAGTTCTGGATGTAGTTATTAGTGAAATTATGATAGGGGATGGAGGAGAATATAGAGGTGAGTGCATCTTTGAAACCATCAAGGTTCTGCTCTCTTAGGGCTTGGCTTAGTGGTTTTGCTCTTAGGGTGTTGTCTTTGTAGATATAGGAGATTATGGATTTGTTTAGAGAGGATTTGACCTCTTTGTTGGGGATTTTTAGGGTGTAGATAATATCACCATCTTCATCTTGTTCTACTCTATTAATTGTCAAATACCCGGCTTGATATAGTATGACCTCTATATCTAGATTTTCTATATCGAAGCTATTTAGGAGCTTTTTGTCTGCTCTTAGGTTTGTTAGGTTTGGTAGGAAGTAGTTGTTTTTTTCTATCACCTTCATAAGGAATGTAGGTGTGCCTGTCTCAAACCAGTAGTTATCATATAGACAATCATTTGCAATGAACTGTAGTATATCAAAAGGATTGTACAGATTACTGCCTAAGAAGTTATAGCCGTTATACCAACGCTTTAGCTTCTCCATATCTACACCCTCTAGGTATGGTCTAAAGCTTGTCTCTATATCCTCCTGAGTGTATCCGCATATATCACCAAAGCGTTTTTGTAGGCTAATATCTACTATGTTGTTTAGTCCGCTAAAAATAGAGGTTTTGGTAAATTTACTAACCCCAGTTAGAAATGCAAATCTTAGAAATTCATCACTTCCTTTGATAACTGAATAGAAATTCACTAGTCCATCTCTTATCTCTTTGGCTACTTCTGTGCTGGTGATGTTATCTAGGATGGGTTTGTCATACTCATCTATGAGTATTACTACCTTGCGGTTGTATTTTTCATAGGCTTTGATAATCAGCTCCCTGAAGCATCCTGCTACATCACTCTCATCACTACACCCTATGCCTAGCCTATGCTGATTCTCTTTTAGAATCTTTAGAGTTCTGTTATCAAATGAAGCTCTGCTCTCTATCTTTCCACTAGCAAAGCTAATGTTTATCACAGGGTATGAAGTACTAAAGTCCCACTTATCTTCAATAGCAAGTCCTTTGAAATAATCCTTTTTTCCTTCAAAGATGTTTTTTAATGTATCTAGAAATAGACTCTTTCCAAATCGTCTTGGGCGACTTAAGAATATATATTCATAATTTTGTATGATATCGAGTGCTATATCTGTTTTGTCTATGTATATATAGTCATCTTCTCTTAGCTTACTAAAAGTCTGTATACCTATTGGTAGTTTTTGTAGTTGCATTATGCTCTCTTTGTGCCTGTGTTTTTAGATATATTATACTAGAAGCTGGTTGTGGTTAGTCTGAATATTTTTTAGTGTTAAGCGTTAAGCGTTAAGGGTTAAGTGGGTGGTTGTCATTCTGAGCGAATGTGAAGAATCTATGTGTTATGTACTACTGGGTTGGTGTGTACTACTGTGTAAATGACCTAGTAGGAGGCTCAGCAGAGATCCTTCGCGTTCGCTCAGGATGACGGTGGGGGGCTTGGGATTACAGAGAGAGGATTTGTGGTATAATTGATGAAGGAAAAGCCTAAGAGAGAAGATATTTTTGAAAATAATATATCTGGGATATGGCTAGATGAGAAGTCAAAAGAGTTAGTAAATAAGATAGGAAACCATGAGAGCTTGAGTAGTGAAGAGGTGATTATCCTTGTACTAAAGGCTCAGTCAAGCCACTTCCACCACTTAGATAAAGATCTGTTCAGGATATTTCCCAATTATTTTGGCTGAATATGCCTATAACTTCTATAGTGTTGTCTGTAATTCTATATGGTACGACATAGCCTTGATATATCAGGTCTCTTATGTTTTCATCATTTGATTTTAAGCTTTGACGGCATTTATAGGGCATATTTGGGATGTTTTCTAGTGATTTTCTTAAAGCATTCTTGAAGTTTCTTGCAGAGTTTGGGCTATCTTTTGCTACATGTATTAGTATCTCTGCAAGCTCTGATTTGAAGCGGTCTGTCCGTACGAGCTTCAACTCTTAGCCCCATCTATAACTGTATCCATCTCTTTCCAAAACTCCTCATCAAAAGGCAGAAGCTCGACCTCACCGTTATCTATCTCATATAGACGCCTTTGAAGCTCCTCTCTTAGAGGGTCTTGGGTTATCTTGTAGGCTTCTTTGGGTAGTGACTCTAGGAGCTTTAGGGCTTCATCTGTGTATCTATCATCTATAGCTATGGTGGTCATGGTTATCCTTTTGGGGTGCTTCATCTATTTTTGCCATGTAAGTATTATACTTTAATGTTTGCTTGAATTCAAGTGGGTGGTGGTCATTCTGAGCGAATGCGAAGAATCTATGTGGTGTGTACTACTAGGTTGATGGGTTTAATGGGTGAATGATGTAGTAATGACAACTACTCACAACTAAATAATAGCTGGAATATCTAAGGATATCTTGGTTTTGTCGTATGATGCTGAGATGTTTAGGTTATATAGAGTTCGTTCTATCTCAGCTCTGTATTTTTGCATATCATCTTCACTCTCTACTTCTACTCTTATGATTCTTAGCTTGCCCTCAGGCGTTTTTATGTGCTCGCCTACTTTTATGTAGAGTCTGGTTATGACTTTTGTAGAGTGGTGTATGGGGGCGTAGAGTTTGTCAAATAGTTTTAGGAGTTTTTTTTCATCAACTCTTATCTCTGGGATTGCTGGGTCAAACTCGTTTATGAACTCTACTTCATTGTTTATTTTTTTGGTAGATATACAGAGGTCTAGAAGCATATAGACATTTACTAAGGGGGCTTTGTTGTCTATTGGTTGCTTTAAGATTTTTTTGGGTTTTTTGTAGAGTCTTATACCTATTATCTCCTCACTCTCATATCCAACAGTAATAGCAAAAAACTCAAACCTATCGTATTTGAGCTCTACATAGTGGGTGTTATAGCCAAAGCTATGAGGAGCATAGCTCTGCACTATCTCAAAAAGCTCACTGTTTTTGAGCACTGAGAGGAGATACTGCGCCTCTTTGTTTAGGTGGACTATCCGCCCTTCCCCACTAAAAAAAACAACTGGGTTTATGTCGTTCTCTATCCACGAACTATAAAGTGCCTCCACTTCTACTCTTCTATGTAGCTTTTTAGTTTTCTGCCGACTTTTGGGTGCTTGAGCTTCTTGATAGCACTACTCTCTATCTGTCTGACTCTCTCTCTAGTTACACTTAGCTCCTTACCTATCTCCTCAAGTGTTCTATCACTCTCATCATCCATAAGCCCAAATCGCATCTTTATAACCGCTCTCTCTCGCTCATTTAGTTGCTCTAGAACATCATCTATCTGTGTTCTCAAGTCCTCTTTTAGTATAGAATCCATAGGCGTCTCATTACTCTTATCTTCTACAAAATCCCCAAACTTCCCGTCTTCATCACTTCCTACTGGTGCTTCTAGACTTATTGGCTCTTTTGTAATCTTTATGACATTTTTGACCTTCTCTTCTGGTAGTCCTACTTCATTTGATATATGCTCAACACTTGGCTCTTTGCCCTCCTCTTGGAGGTAGCGTCTTACTATCTTATTGATACGATTAATAGTCTCTATCATGTGAATTGGTATCCGTATGGTTCTTGCTTGATCAGCTATGGCTCGGCTAATAGCCTGTCTTATCCACCATGTAGCGTATGTAGAGAACTTATATCCCTTTTGATACTCAAACTTATCTACAGCTTTCATAAGTCCGATATTGCCCTCTTGAATGAGGTCTAGGAATGGTAAGCCTCTGTTTGTGTATCTTTTGGCGATTGATACAACTAGTCTTAGGTTTGACTTTGCCATTTTTGTCTTTGCTTTTTCAGCTATGGCTTTACCTCTTTTTATCTGCTCTACGATACTTTTTAGCTTCTCTGGTTCTAGGTTGAAGCTATCAGCACTAGCTTCTTTGGTCTGAAAGAGCTTTTTTATCTCCATATATGTACTGACCATGGTTGCTTCTGGGACTGCTACTGCTATGTCGTTTTTGTTCATATTTACTATGTTGGCTAGGATTTTTTTGTGATTATCTACTAGCTGGTCGTTAAAGAGTGAGAGCTTGTACTCTAGTCTTCTTAGCTCTTTTTCAAATCCATCTTTACTATATATTGCTGTCTCCATGGAGCGCACTAGCTCGTTTATGAGCTTGCTTGTAGGTCCTAGGTCTAGAAGTCTGTCTTTTAGGATGTTTTTCTTAAAAGCGTGTGTTAGCATGTAGTGGGTCTTTGCATCTACATCCTCAAAGTCCACTTCATCTACTGCTTCTACTATTTTCATCCACTCTTTTTTGGCTTTTTCTAGGGCTTTGAAGCTTTCTAGGACTTTGTCCACTCTTTTTTGGTCTTTGCGTCTGACTTTTCCTTCGCCTTCGCTCTCACCATCATCATCACTCTCACTACTGTTTGACTCTGCACCTTCACTTTCATCATCTTCGAAGCTTTTAAAAAGCTCTTTTACTCGTCGCTCTCGGTTAATAAGCGCCTCTTTATAATCAAGTATAAAGTCTATAAGATAAGGAACTGAACATATTGCATCAAGGATGATATCTTCACCTAGCTCTATTCTTTTGCTAAGCTCTATCTCTTCCTCTTTGATAAGTAGTGGTATCTGTCCCATCTCTCGCAGATACATACGCACAGGACTATCGCTCCTACTCCACTCTAGAAGCTCTCGCTCCTTCATGAAGTCAAACTCCTCTTCAAGCTCCTCATCTATGTACTTTAGCTTCTCTGCTTCCTCTTTTTTTCTATCTTCAAGGTTTAGCATCTCTGCTGTTTCTGAAGAGCTTAGGAGGTCTACTTTGTTCTTTTTTGCTAGAGAGAGAACCTTTTTAGATTGCGCTTGTGTAGGGCTTTTTTCTATAATATTTGCTATTTTTTCATACGATATAAAAGAATTTTTACTCTCTGTAAAGAGTTTTTCAAGTTTTTGATTAAGGGTTTTTGCAGACATAAATATCGGTACTCCTCTGAAGTTCTAGGGGTTCTCAAGAATTCGCGATTGTATATAAATAATCATTAAAGTTTGATAAACTCTGCACTCTAAGTAGGCTTTTTCTAGAAATTATGATGGGTTTATTTGTATATTTAAGTTATAGCAACCTTTTTAGATGCAAAAATAGTGTTATGAACAAAGGCTTGGAGTTTTTCTATCTCTTTTATAACTATGCTTTTATCTATGTCATTTTTGATTTGCGTCTTGACTCTCTCAAGCTCCCACTCAACATCTACTTGTTCAGATATAGCATCCAAGCTCTCTTTAAATTCTTTGTTTTTCATCTGTGTAGCAAAATATTTTTGAGCATTAGTCATTTTTATATGCCTCCCTTATAGATTTCGCCTTTTCTATCTCTTTTCTTGGTGTCTTTTGAGATTTCTTAACAAAACCATTTGTAAATACAATCATTCTATCTTTTTCATAAAAATAAAGACTTCTTGATACTCTATCTCTAAATCGGACTTTTAACTCAAAGATTCCACCCTCAAGCGGTTTTGAAAACTTATCTGATATATTATAGTTTTTATTTTTATATTCTACAAGCTTTTCTATGTTTTTGTAAATTAATGCTCTCTCTTTTGCACTTAAACTTTCTAAAAAATCAATCATTGGAATACTTCCAAAATAAAGAGCGAAATCGTAACTATATTCCTTCATAGTATGCATTATACCCAAATACTACAAAATTTTAAACTTTTTAATGCTTAGTTTTACACCGTTATCTTACCATAGATATGCTATAGTTGCGGACAGAGTCAATATGACAAGAATGAATTTTATGGAGATTTTATGGATTTTTTACGCGTTGAGGGTTATAACAGACTAGAAGGGGATGTGGTCATCTCAGGTGCTAAAAACGCATCATTGCCACTACTAGCATCTACCATACTATCAAAAAAAGAGGTTAGCATATCAAATCTGCCTGATGTGGTTGATATAAAAACCTTCATAAAGCTTCTAGAGATACTCGGTGCAAAATGTAGCCTCTCTACAAACTCAGCCAAAATAGACACAACAAGTATGGATAAAACAACCGCCATATATGACATAGTGCGCAAGATGAGGGCTTCTGTATTGGTTTTAGGACCTCTGCTTTCTCGCTTCAAAGAGTGCTCCGTCTCGCTTCCTGGAGGGTGTGCTATAGGACAGAGACCAGTGGATTTGCATATAAAGGCTATGCAGAGTATGGGCGCTGATATAAATATAGAGGGCGGATATATTGTAGCTAGTGCAAAAAAGGGCTTGATGGGCGCTGATGTGGTGTTTGATAAGATAACAGTTACAGGGACCGAAAATGTCATAATGGCGGCTGCTCTAGCCAAAGGAAAAACAAAAATAGTAAATGCTGCTAAAGAGCCAGAAGTAGTTCAGCTATGTGAAGTTCTCAAAAGTGGTGGACTAGATATAAGTGGAATAGGTACTAGTGAGATAGTCATAGAGGGTAGTGATGGGGAGCTTTTGGAGTTTGATAAAATAGAGGTCATAAGTGATAGGATAGAGGCTGGCACATATCTGTGTGCAGGAGCCATCACAAACTCAAACATAACCCTAAGAAATGTAAATCATAAGCATCTAGCATCGGTTATTTCTAAACTAAAAGAGATGGGATTTGGCTTTAATCTAGGTGAGGACTTTATCGAAATAAAGGCTGCTAGACGGATAGAGCCTGTAGAGATTGTCACAGCTGAGTTTCCTGGATTTCCTACAGATATGCAGGCTCAGTTTATGTCACTAGCTACTCAGGCTGAGGGTTCTAGCATCATTGAGGAGACACTTTTTGAAAACCGCTTTATGCATGTAAGTGAGCTTCAAAGACTAGGAGCAAGTATCCATCTAAGAGGAAATACAGCTACTGTAAATGGACACATAGACCTAAAAAGTGCAGATGTTATGGCAACTGATTTAAGAGCTAGTAGTGCACTAGTCCTAGCTGCTCTAGTAGCTGATGGAGAGACAAATATCCACCGTATCTACCATCTAGATCGTGGATATGAAAACCTAGAAGGCAAGCTAAGTAAGCTAGGAGCAAAGATAGAGAGGCTTAGCGAGTAGGAACAAAAGATTGACTTTTTCTAAAGAAAGTATATAATAACAAGATGGCGAAAATAGATCAAATAAAAGAGAAGCTAACCTCTTTAAGAGTTGGACTAAGCCTGATAGTAGGTCTGATAGTGGTAGTCACTGGTGCTCTTATACAAAAAGAGCAAAATGACATGATTGACATATATTTTTGGCTTGGACTTGGACTTGATATAATTCTGCTTTTGATTTTTTTAGTAGTTATATTGGCTATTAAAAAATACATAAAAGAGATAGGAGATTTATAATGGCAGAGATAGCTTTAGTATCAATCATAATACTAGTTACAGTCGTCTTTTCTTATGGCTTTTATCAGTTAACGGTCGATTAAGAGAACTAGGGCTTCTTCCTACTAACCTTCTTTAGGTACATATAAGTTCCACCTATGATTATGATAAGAAGTACTGGCATAATGTAGGGGTTATCACTTATATAGCCAAAAACATCTAGAAAAACATCACTTGCATAGTAACTTCCTAGTCCTACTACTAGTGCCCATAGAGCTGCTGCAAAGAGGTTTAGGATGTTAAATCTAAATGCACTATATTTACTAAGTGCCATAGCTATAGGTACAAAAGTTTTGACTCCATATATGAACTTCTGAATAAAAACTATACTATTACCGTACTTTTTTATGAGTAGCTGACTCATAGCATAGACTCTTCTTTGTTTGTTCAGGTAGGGCATGAACATATCTTTGTTGTATCTTGAGATATAAAAAAGCAACATATCCCCCAAAAAATTCGCACTAAATGCTACAATTATAGAAGTGGTCAAGCTAAGCTTCCCTAAAAAAGATAGCACACCCGCTGCAACCAACCCAACAAATCCCCCACCAAGGGAGTAGAGAAAAAGGAGAATGTAACCGTATGTTTCTATACTATTTATCGTCTCTTGCAAAATACCAACCTTATGAGATAAACTACTATTTTATAAGTATAACATCAAAGAGCTAAAGTGACGAGAATATTAATATTAATACTAACTATTGGAGGGATTTTGATGGGTGGGGTAAAAAAGAGTGAACTTGTAGTTGGTGGTGGATGTTTTTGGTGCTTGGAGGCTGTTTTTGAGAAACTAGATGGAGTAGATGAGGTCATAAACGGCTATGCAGGAGGAAGTAGCAAAAATCCTACCTACAAAGAGGTATCTGATGGTGTAGGCGGTCATGCTGAGGTTGTAAAGATAGTCTATGACCCTTTGAGTATTACTCTTGAAGAGTTACTTGATGTTTTTTTCTCTATGCATGACCCAACCACGCTCAATGCTCAAGGAAACGATGTAGGAATACAGTATCGCTCTATCATACTCTATAAAGAAGAGCAAAAAAACACAGTAGATGAAGCTATCAAAAAAGCCAAAACTAGGTTTGATAAGCCCATAACTACTGAGGTGGTGCCTTTAGAGAGGTTTTATGAAGCTGAAGAGTATCATCAAGACTACTTCAGAAAAAACCCATCACAACCATACTGCACTTTTGTCATAAGCCCAAAGGTAAAAAAGCTAGAAAAAGCATATAAAGAGATGATAAGTAAGTAATATCTAAATAGGAGACAAAAACAGTGAGAGTAGATAAGTTTCTAAATAGTACAAACATAGTCAAAAGAAGGGCAATAGCTCAAGATATGATAGAGCATAAGGTGGTCTTTGTAAACGGTGTAGTAGCAAAATCATCAAAAGATATAAAAGTAGGTGATGAGATAGAGATAAAGTTTTTAGAAGAGAAAAAAAAGTATCAAGTCCTTCAGATACCAACTGTAAAAAACATCCCAAAGCACCAAAAAGATGAGTATGTAAAGGAGCTCTAGCTAGGCTCTAGCTACACTTGGCACTCTGCTTATATAGATGCTCATATCGGTTTTTCCAGCGCCTATGAAACCAAAAATACTCACTAGGGGACTTTTTTATAGCCCTCTGAGTAACATCTGCTTGGGCTTGTGTTAGTCTTTGTATATCTTCTTCATAGCCCAAAGAGCTGTTTGCTTCAAGTGGCTCATAGACATCTACAATATAACCACTTCCATCTTTATATACAAAAGCTGGAATAATAAGTGCATTAAATCTTTTTGCCAATATAGACAAAACGGGTGTATGTCTAGCCTCATGCCCAAAAAACTCAACCAACTCCCCTTCATCCTCTGCTGTGTTTTGATCTACAAGAATACCTACAGAACCTCCAGTTTTTATCTCTTTGATAATGTGCTTCATTGCTCCATATTTGCTTATCAGTGTGACATTGAACCTCTCGCGACTCTGCTTTATAAGCCTATCAAGTGCCTCATTACCACTCTCTCTACCTATGGCTACAAGACTTTTTGAAAAAAGAGCGCAGATAAGTGAGCCTATCTCCCAGTTACCAAAATGTGCTGTCATAAAGACTACAGGCCTATCCTGCTTAAAAGCCTCATCTATAATCTCTCTGTTTTTAAAAACAACCCTTCTTTCAAGCTCTTCTTTGGGGCTTTTTAGGTTTTTGATAAACTCAAGAG
>CAZAFM010000081.1:0-9927 GCA_964484395.1 uncultured Campylobacterales bacterium
TTAACTGTGATTTTTTGGCTGAAAAGGTAGAAGATCAGAATATGTATAGAGAGTGTAAGAGTCTTGGGTTTAAGTATTTTCAGGGATTTTTCTTTTCAAAACCAGAGATTATAGAGGGTAAAAAGATAGACCCTTCTAGGTTGTCAATAATGAAGATTATTCAGGACTTACAGACTGATTTAGAAATAGAGGAAGTTATTAATGAGTTCAATGGCAACCCACAGTTGACAGTCAATCTATTAAAATATATGAACTCATCATCTTTTTTTACAAAAAACGACATAAACTCTATAGGGCATGCTATTAATCTCATTGGTAGATTACCACTTGCACAATGGCTTACGCTATTTCTATATGCAGGAGACGATGAAGAGATCAAAAATGACCCTATTTTTGAGAGTGCTCTTGCTAGGGCTAAGTCTATGGAAGTGCTTGCCAAAATGTACAAATGCGATAAAAGAACAACTCAAAAAGCCTACTTGATAGGTCTAGTGTCTCTGTTTGATGTTATTTTAGGAGTTGATTTTGAAGCTATATTTGACGAAATCAAGTTTGATAGTGAGATACAAGGAGCGATTTTAAGAAGAGAGGGTAAGCTTGGTAAGTTACTAAGCGCAACACTTATCATACATAGTCAAGATGTGGATAAGTTAGAGAAGCTAAGAAAAAAACTAAATATCAAGCCAGAGGTTTTTGTAGAGCTACTACTAGAGATTCAATCAAGAAGTGAGGTGTAGAAGAGCATATATAATATGAAGTTCTATACCCTGTGTCATATATATTCTCAGTAGACTCAGTCCATAGAGAAGAAGAGGCTAAACCTCTTCTTTCTCTTCTTTGTTATCCTTTAGCATCTCATCTACAATTGCCTCACTTGCCCTCTTGGCAAACATAGATATGTTCTCACTGCTGTTTGCTGGTCTCTCAAAAACCATAGAGTTAAATGTAAAAAGATCAACTTCTTCGCCTGAGAAGGCAACATCTGCTACTTCAAACTTGTTTTCACCCAAAAGCTCTGCATTACTTAGAGCTCCATCAAGGTTTGCATCCTGGGAGATGGAGTGGTTTATAAAATCATTTATATTATCTATGAAGCCGAATTTTTCTAGAAACTCTTTTTGTTTAGTTGCATCTTCAAAGCTTTCGGCTACTGAGCTGTAGCTGTTTTCACCTTTGTTTATATCAACCATTGATTTTGTGTGGGCTGCTTCTTCTATGTTTAGCTTACCATCACCATCTTTGTCTTCAGTAAGATAGCCTACATTATAAGCTGCATCTTTGTACCATGACTTTACAAAGTCTGAGGCTTTATCTAGTGAGCCAAATCTCTCTTGAAGTTTTGCTGCATTAGCAGGTGAGAGTGTGACACTTACTTCTTCACCGCTTGCATCATCTGTAAAGCTAACATCATAAGGAGTAGCTTCAGATTTTTGATCTTTTTGTAGAGGATTGAAAAGCTCTTTTGCATTTTCTGGGGCTTTTATATTTGTACTATCTACACTTTTTTGGTTTAAGAAGCTTTCAACATCCTCTTTTTTAAGTCCATACTTATCTACTAGCTCTTGGACTTTTTGGCTTTCAGCTGCTTTTACATTTTCATTGATGACTGCTTGCTGGCAACACTTTGCATAGCTCTCAGTAGCATCAGCTTTAGGCAACTCACCTTTGATATCTACTTTATCTTCAAGTCCTGAGCCTCCACCTATTCCAGAAGCAAGTGCGCTATCAGATTTATCAAACTTAGCATCCTCTATCTCTTTTTTTAGAGCATTTACATCTACTAGCTCTGCTATTTCAGGAGGTACGCTTCCACCTCTTTGAAGATGCTCCATAGCCTCTTTTGTGGCTTGCTGTTTTTTGAAGTAGTCATCAAGGCTATCGGGTGTTGAGAGCCTTTTTTGTTCAGCTGATTTGTTGTATAGGGCGTTGTGATACGCTTGTGTTATATTTATAGACATAATCATCCTTTCTCAAGGTTTTTATTTATTAAGCAAATACCGTACCTTTTTTTTGCTCAAAAAATATACGATAAAGGTTTCAATCATAGAGTGCTTCAATGTTACAATATTAAAAACTCACAAGGATAGTAGTTATGAAAAAAATAAATGATGAAGCACCAGCTATAAGAGTAAAAGAGGTTGATGGAAGTGATAATGTTATAGGAATGGCAGCTCCTAAACTCCAGCTAATAGTTACAGTTGAGACTATGGAAGAGGGTGCAAAAAAGGAGCTTATTTCTCATATCATCAATAATTATCAAGAGCATCCAAAGGTTCAACTAATAATGGTAAAAAGTGGTGAGTGTGACTCTACTGAGTGTAAAAGCAAAGACTATTTCAGGGTTGTCTATGACTCTCAAAATACTTTCATAGGTAAGTATTTTAAGAGTATTGCTGAACATTTTAAAGGCGGTCTTGTACTTATAGACTTGGAAGGTTCTATACTATATATAGCTGAATTTACAGATGGACTACAGGGTTGTATACAGAGGCTAGATAGTGTAGTTGCTGAAGCTAGCAAGGAGAAAAAAGGCTCTCATAATCACGAAAACTGGATGAGGGCATAGTTAGAGTACATAAGCCACTATATCAAGCTCTTTAATTTTTTTAAAAACTCTATTTCGATGCTCTTCTGAGTCTACTTCTAGGGTTAGTTTGAAGCTTTTGTACTTTCCGTTTTTGCTACTTTTTGAGTAGGATAGGTCATACTTTTTATCTATTAGCTCAAAAAGTCTTTCATATATGGCTTTCTCATCTGTTGTAAAAAGCTTATATTCCCAGATTGTTGGGTAGCTTATGTCCGGTTTTCCCTCTATTTTTTGCATTTATTTCCTTAAATTGTGTTTTGGTAGTGACATTCTCTAAAAATTTTGCTAAAATTGCAGTTATACTGCTATTTGGCAAAATGGCTATTAGGGAAAAAATGCTAAAAAGATCTCTCTTTCTTCTTCTTATATCTGTAGTTTTTACCAATATAGCCTTAAATGCGAAAGAAACTAGTTTAAAGCAGTGTAAAAATGGGGATATAAGCTTACTCTCTGTAAATGAAGATGTTGCTATGAACAAAGGCTCTCTTAAAATAGTGATGCAAAATAGCTCAGATATGAGCTGCTCACTATCTGGATGGGTGACTATCGCTCTAAAAAAAGGCGTAGAGGTAAAGCATCAGCGTTCAAGCTACTTTGTGGGTACTCAAAAAGTTACTCCTTTTGTACTTACTCCAAAAGAGGAGATGTGGTTTAGCATCTCTTGGACTAGCTGCGGAGTGTGTGATAGTTGTAAAAAACTACAAAAAGTGCTTATTGGTATGCCTACTGATGAAGCCTTTTTTGATATAAAAAGCTTGCAAAACTTACAGATATGTAGCGAGAGAAAAATAGGTGGAGTTGTATTAACTCCTATGGTAAAAAAGTAGACTTTCTGCAGATATGCAAAAGTCATGTGCATCTTTTTAGATGCGAGAGCCTACTGCTGAGATAAACTCAGCATTAGCGTAGCTTTATGAGCTTTGCTTATAAAGCGTATGATGAGTTCGAAAAGAACTCCAATATATAGAAAAGGTAAATATGTCAGAGATTATAGAAAATGGATTTGAAAAATTTGGATTTAGTGAAAATATACTAAAAGGTGTTCTTGAGGCTGGGTTTAAAATCCCAAGTCCGATACAAGCACAAGCGATTCCTCTTATAAAAGAGGGTAAAGATGTGATAGGGCTAGCACACACAGGAACAGGAAAAACAGCTGCTTTTGGACTTCCAGCTATGGATAAACTAAGTGATAAAAAAGGTGTAGATGTACTAGTAATAGCTCCTACTCGTGAGCTAGCTTCACAAGTAAGTGATGAGCTATATAAGCTAGGTAGATATACAGGGCTAAAAACAGCAACAGTATATGGCGGACAATCAGCAAGTAGACAGATAAGCTTCATAGAAAACGGTGCAAAAGTAGTAGCAGCTACTCCAGGAAGACTACTTGACTTGCTCTCTTCAGGTAGACTAAAAAACTTTCACCCAAAAGTCGTTGTCCTAGATGAGGCAGATGAGATGCTTGATATGGGATTTCATGATGATATTATGGAGATTTTTAAGTTTCTTCCAAAAGAGCGACAAACACTTCTTTTCTCCGCAACTATGGATAAAAGAATCAAAGATTTGATAAAAACTCTCCTAAAAGAGCCAGAGTTCGTATCAGTAAACACAGGTGAAAAAACAAACAGTGACATCAAGCAGTCCTACTACCTCATAGAAGAGAGTGAGAGAGATAGTGCAATAGTCAGACTTATAGAGAGTGAAGAGCCTAGTAAGGCGATAGTTTTTTGTAGGATGAAAAGAGAGGTTGATAGACTAGCAAATGTCCTAAACTCACATGGTATAAGCTCAGTTGCACTTCATGGAGATATGGAGCAAAGACAGAGAGAGGAGAGCATCAGAAGCTTCAAGGGTGGAAAGTGTGAGATACTAGTAGCTACTGATGTAGCAGCAAGAGGACTTGATGTAAGTGATGTAAGCCATGTGTATAACTACCACATACCTTTTGATACTGAGAGCTATGTACATAGAATAGGTAGAACAGGTAGAGCTGGTAAAAGCGGTATAGCTATCACGCTTGTAACGCCTATAGAGTATAAAGGGCTTGAAAAAATAAGCAAAGTAACCAAATCAAACATAGAGATGAAACTCATACCATCAGCCTCAGAGCTCAAGGGAAAAAGAGGTAGCAAGCTTGTAGAGAAGATAAAATCGCACACAATAGATCCAGTTGCAACTGAAATCTTAGCGGAACTAGAAAATGACATCGATATGACACAGCTAGCTCTGAAAACCATATCAGCACTTATTGAAGATGAAGATATACTAGGACCAGACAATATCGGTCTAAATGAAAAAAGTATCGATAGAGTTAAGCAATCAGCTGCAAGACAAAAAGATGACCCAAGACGCTCTAGTGGCAGAAGAGGCTCATATAGAGGAAACAGGTCAAATAGTAGTGGTGGCAACAGAGGAAGAAGATCATCAAATAGTAGGTAATGAAACTAGAAAATTCAGAGGTCAGCAAACTAAACTTTTTTGATAGAGAAATCTATCTAAAAAGGGATGATCTGCTTGTTGGACTTGAGGGTAACAAAGCCCGCAAGTTCTACTCACTAGCTACAAACTTCCCAGCAAACATAAAAAAAATCATAAGCTATGGAGGAGTGCAGAGTAATGCTATGCTCTCTCTTAGCAAAATAGCAAAACTAAAAAAAGTAGAGCTTATCTACTATGTTAAAGCAATTCCTAGCTTTTTAGAACAAAACCCACACGGAAACTACTATCATGCACTAAAAAATGGTATGAAACTTCATACTCTAGGATATGATGACTTCTATCAAAAAGTAGAGAGTATTCAAAGCTCACTTAAAGAAAATGAGCTTTTTATCCCTCAAGGTGGGGCTTATGAAGACGCAAAGATGGGGATAGAGAAGCTAGGTCTTGAGATAAGTAGCTTCATATCAGAGGCTAATCTAAAAAACCCAGTAATTTGGCTTAGCTCTGGGACTGGTACTACGGCTTTCTTTCTATCATCTATGAGGTTTTTTGATGTATATACTACACCTAGTGTCGGTGATGCCTTGTATCTAGAGAAGCAGATGGATAGACTTGGGAGTGGCTTCTCACCAAATATCATAGAGACAGAAGATAAAATACCCTTTGGTAATCCACACCCTAAGCTATATCAAATATACAAAGAGTGTCTTGATGCAGGGGTGGAGTTTGACCTTCTATATGATAGCAAAACACTTTTAGCCCTAAAAGAGAACCTAGAGTATTTTGTAGGTAGAGATATAGTTTTTATTCACTCAGGCGGTGTGTATGGGAATGAGAGTATGTTGCCTAGATATGATTTGGATTTTGGAAGTAGGAAGTAGGAAGACTCTAGAGGAATGTAATTCTATAGTGTTACTGTATGGGGCAATGACATAGTCATCAACCCATTTGTACAGCGTCTATCTCCTCTTTGAACTGTTCTATAGCAAAGGTTATGAGATTTGCAATCTCTTGCGGAGTTTGTTCTAGGTATTTTTTTGTAAGCCTAATCTTCTTTTTTGTGTACTTGTTAGCTTCATAACTAACTAAAAGATAGGGATCACCACTCACATCACAGCTCTCAGCTGTTGTCTCTACTTCTGGAATGCAGTACTCTATCTCAATGTCTGGGTCTGCCATAGTGTTGTTTACTAGATCTACTATGGTTTCAAGTTTATTTTTTAATGCTGAATCCATTTTTTCCTCCTAATGTTTGTATTGATACTTCCAGTCATAGTAGCAGATATTCCCTTAAGCTCTATTACCTTAAGACCAGATCCTTGTAATTTACTTTTCAAAAATCTCTTTAGTCTTAGTGTGTCGGTACTCAAACATATGTTTCAAATCCTTATAAACAAGATTGCTAAGTGAGGCACCAAGAATCCCAAATGGAAGCTCATATTCTATAATATCACACATCTGCACACCATCTTCTACCTCTTTAAACTCATGCTTATGCTCCCACTTTTTAAAAGGTGACTTTAGTGCAGTATCTACAAGAAGGCTAGGGGGCTTTAGGGTTGAGACTTGAACCTCCCAGAGTTGCGGGATAAGCCATTTTGTAGCTTTTAGCTTCACTATATCCCCTCTTTTAGAGGCGGGTCAAGCTCTAAGATTTCAACCTTTGTGTTTGGAGGTGAGATTTTGCTGATATTGTTTGTATCTGTATGAAATGCAAACAACTCATCTATATTACACTTTATGATTGAGCATTTATTAAAAACTGGCATGTAATCCTCTTTTTTGTAGTTTGATCTCATCTATTCTACAACTAATTAGCTTTATTATGGATTTTAATAACTTTTATATTATACGATTTTTGTTATAATCGTTCAGTGTATTATACGATAAGGAAAAATAGGTGAAAACTTTACTAAACGATCTATTTGAACTATCAAATAGAAAAATCAAAAATCAAAAATTTACCTATCACCGATTTTTGCATCACAAGATAGTAGATAGTAGCTCTAGATTTAGTGGCATATATGGTTCAAGGGGTGTGGGTAAGACAACACTTCTGCTACAGGTAGCAGACTCTCTTGGGCTACATAGTGATGAGATTCTCTATATATCTTGTGATCACCCTTTGCTCTCAACCGTCTCTCTTTTTGATCTAGTGCATGAGTTTGTCAAGTATGGGGGTAGATGTATCTTGATAGATGAGCTACATGAGGCTACAAACTTTGAACAAGAGCTTAAAAGTATTTATGATTTTTTGGATATTAGGGTGCTTTTTTCAGGTTCTAGTGCTTTGAAGCTTACAAACCCATCCTTTACAAGGCGATATGGGATGTATCATCTGCCTATACTATCTTTTAGAGAGTTTTTAGAGCTTAGTTTGGGTTTAGAGCTTAAAGCCTATCTTTTTGAAGAAATTTTAGATTCTCATGTAGATATAGCTAATAGCATTTTATAAGAAATCAGAGATGAGAGGATTTTAAAGCACTTTGAAAACTATCTAGAAATAGGGGCTTATCCATTCTACTTTGAAAATAAAGAGAGATATAACCAGATGGTTCTTGATACTATTAACACTATCTTGTACAGTGATCTTGGCTCTATCTATGGTGTGAGTGGTGAGAAGATTGTCGCACTCAAAAAACTTCTAATATCTATATGTGGCTCAAACCCACTTGAGCTAAGCATAGAGAGGTTAGCACAAAAAGTAGGAATATCTAAAGCCACACTATATAAATACATAGAGCAGCTCCACAAAGCAGAGCTACTAAGACATATAATATATGATGGAAAAAGATATAAATCTATGCAAAAACCTGACAAACTCTATCTTGCCAATACGACACTATTTACCACTCTATGTATGGATAAAAACATAGGAACTATAAGAGAGAGTTTTTTTGCATCTCAAGTAAGTCAAAAGTCATCTATTTACTATGTTGATATGGGTGATTTTTTGATAGATGAGAAGTATATAGTAGAAATAGGTGGTCAAAACAAAGGATTTGAACAGATAAAAAATATACCTAATAGTTATGTGTTTGCAGATGGTATAGAGGTAGGCTATAAAAACAAAATTCCTTTATGGCTATGTGGGTTTTTGTATTAATATGCCCGCCTGCATAGTTAAGGAGATAAAACTACAAGCAAAGCTCACTTAATGAGAGTCTTAGAGGAAAATATAAGTATTTAAAAGATTTTAGTATAAAATAACACAAAAAAAAGAGAGTCTTGATGAAGAGTTTTTTAAAGATTGCGACAGTTGGTTTACTAAGTGTTCTATTGTTAGCTGGTTGTAGAACTGCTACTTTACAGAATGTCGAACATCAAAATGTAGTTGCGAACAAAAAAGTAACACTAGATGAAGTAGGTGATGCTGTAGTTAGAGCCGGGACAGGTCTTGGATGGGTCATGAAGAAGAAAAAGCCTGGACACATAGTTGGTTCACTTTTTCTAAGAGGTCATGTTGCTGTAGTTGATATCACTTATGATACAAAAGAGTACAGTATCAACTATAACAGAAGTGAAAATCTAAAGTATAATCCTGAAGACAAAACTATTCATAAAAACTATAATGGCTGGATTAAAAACCTAAATAGTGCTATTATGTCTCAGCTCTCAGCTCTTCAGTAGGTATAAGCCTTAGCACCTTTTGGGTGCTAAACTTACCCACAACACTTCATAAAAGTATTGCCATCTTCAACTCTTTTATTATACTCTTCTATTGCCTCTTTGCTCTCTTCTTTCCATAGATGCTCTTTTTGAGAGCGAAGCTTATTTTCCAATGCTTTTTCTAGGCATTCAGAAAGGTTTATATTGCGCATTGTATATGGTTGAGTATGCAAAGTCAAGTTTCTGTTTTGAAAATTATGCTAAAATACATACAGTCAGTATGTTCACACTACTCAAGGAGTAAAAATGGGGCTAATACAAGCAGATATTACACTTAAAAATCCCAGACTAACCCAAATGAACTCACTAGTTACACAATGTCTTGTAGATACTGGTGCACTGCATCTATGTATCCCTGAGCATATCAAGATACAACTTGAGCTAGATGAGCAGGATAAAAAAGAGGTAACGCTTGCTGATGGGTCTAGAAAACTAGTTCCTTATGTAGGACCTATAGAGATTGGATTTAAAAACAGAAAGGGTTTTGTTGGTGCTTTGGTGATGGGTGATGAAGTGCTACTGGGTGCTATTCCTATGGAAGATATGGATCTTGTAGTGATACCTAGTAAAAGAGTGCTAGATGTAAACCCTTTAAATCCAAATATTTCCGCATCATTGGCTAAATAATAAAGTGCACCTCTAAAATTGTTTACATATTTTGTAACGAATGCTATAATTGATCACTATTTTCAAAGAGGTGGTGTAATGAGTAGAGTTGAGGAAATTCAAACAGCAATAAAATCACTAGCACACGATGAGTATGTTGAGCTAATGGCATGGATTTATAAAAAAGATTGGGATAAATGGGATAAGGAGATTGAGCGCGACTCTAATTCTGGAAAACTTGACTTTTTAATAAATGAGGCAATAGATGCTAAGAAAGATAGTTTGTTAAAAGATATTTGATGCACAAGGCTACACCTAGATTCTGGGATTGTTTAGGCTCACTTCCATTATCTGCTCAAAAAGTAGCAAAAAAGAACTATAAACTCATTAAAGAAAACCCTAGGCATCCATCTCTGCATTTTATAAAAGTTGGAGAATTCTGGTCAGTTAGAGCTAGTATAACCCCTAGAGCTCTTGCTGTCAAGGATGGCAAGCTGTATATCTCGGTGTGGATTGGCACCCACGAAGAGTATGAGTACCTTATCAAATAATTGCACCAAAAGACTCTCTATCCACAAAACTTCACCAGCATATCTATCTTCTTCCTTGTATCCTTTACAAAGTAG
>CAZAFM010000082.1:0-9819 GCA_964484395.1 uncultured Campylobacterales bacterium
AACAGCAGACTCCATCCACAAAGCTGAAGCTTTGACTACTAAAAAAGGAGATAGCTACATTAGCGTAGATACTTGGCTTGAGGCAAACACCGACCTTGAAGCGTTTAAAAAAATCATCTCTCCTTACTTTGACCTACGAGAGCTAGTCAAAAACCTAGAAGCCCTAAGAGGTGGCAGAAAGATAGATAAACAAAGTAGTGATGAAAACCTAGAAGCCTTGGGTAAATACGGAGTAGATCTAACAAGCAAGGCTAGTGAAAACGAGCTTGACCCAGTTATAGGTAGAGATGAAGAGATAGATAGGATGATGCAAATCCTTATCAGAAAAACAAAAAACAATCCAATCCTACTAGGTGAGCCAGGTGTTGGGAAAACCGCTATTGTAGAGGGTCTAGCTCAGAGGATAGTAGGAAAAGAGGTTCCTCTATCACTCCAAAACAAAAGAGTGGTGATGCTAGATATGAGTGCACTCATAGCAGGGGCAAAGTATCGAGGTGAGTTTGAAGATCGTCTCAAAAGTGTAGTAGATGAGGTCAAAAAAGATGGAAATATCATACTTTTTATAGATGAGATACACACAATTGTCGGAGCAGGAGCTAGTGAAGGAAGTATGGATGCTGCAAACATCCTAAAGCCAGCCCTAGCTAGAGGAGAGCTTCACACTATTGGTGCTACTACGCTTAAAGAGTATAGAAAGTACTTTGAAAAAGATGCAGCTTTGCAGAGGAGATTTCAGCCAGTAAACATAAATGAGCCAACTATAAATGAAGCCTTGCAAATTCTAAGAGGCATAAAAGAGCGCCTAGAAGCCCATCATAATGTAACAATCCTAGATAGCGCTCTAATCTCAAGTGCGAAGCTAAGTGCTAGATATATCACAGATAGGTTTCTACCAGATAAGGCCATAGACCTTATAGATGAAGGAGCCGCGGAGCTAAAGATGCAGATAGAATCAGAGCCAAAAGAGCTAAGTGCTATCAAAAGAGAGGTCACAACTCTTCAAGTAGAAAAAGAAGCTCTACTAATGGAGAAGTCCAAGCAGAATGAGGAGCGTCTAAAAGAGATAGAAAGAGAACTAGCTGATAAAGAAGAGGAGAAGAGGTCACTAGAGAGTAGGTTTGCTAATGAGAAAAAGGTCTTTGAAGATATAGCAAAGATAAAAGGTGAGATAGATAGTGTCAAAAGAGAAGCAGAGCTAGCTAAGCGAAATGGTGACTTTAACAAAGCTGCTGAATTAGAGTATGGAAAAGTCCCAGAGCTTATCGAAAAAGAGAAATCTCTAAATGAGCAGTGGGGCAGGATGCAGAGTGAAGGAGTGCTTTTGAGAAACAGCGTAGATGAAGAGATGATAGCCTCAATTGTCAGTAGATGGACTCAGATACCTGTAAAAAAGATGCTCCAAAGTGAAAAAGATAAAGTCCTACACATAGAAGATGAGCTAAAAAAGAGTGTTGTTGGACAAGATGAAGCGATAAAAGCTATAGGAAGAGCTATCAAGCGAAATAAAGCTGGGCTTTCTGATGCAAAAAGACCAATAGGTAGCTTTTTGTTTTTGGGACCTACTGGTGTGGGGAAAACTCAGAGTGCTAAGACTTTAGCAAATTTCCTCTTTGATAGTGAGAAAAACATCATCAGAATAGATATGAGTGAGTATATGGAAAAACACGCTGCAAGTAGGCTTGTAGGTGCGCCTCCAGGATATGTAGGATATGAAGAGGGTGGTCAGCTAACTGAAGCAGTTAGACGCAAGCCTTACTCTGTGGTGCTTTTTGATGAGATAGAAAAGGCCCATCCAGATGTGTTTAACATCCTACTTCAGGTACTTGATGAAGGGCGATTGACTGATAACAAGGGTGTAACAGTTGATTTTAGAAACACCATAATCATCCTCACTTCAAACATAGCAAGCGATAAGATAATAGAGATAGATGACAAAGAAGCAAGAAGAGTTGAGGTGCTAAATGAACTAAAAAGATACTTTAGACCGGAGTTTATCAACCGTCTTGATGACATTGTTATATTTAACCAGCTAGACCTAGATGCTATAGGCAGTATCGTCAAAATCCTCTTTACTGAGATAGAGGAAAAGGTAAAAGAGAGAGGTATCACTCTAGAGCTAAGTGATAAAGCCGCTACTCATATAGCCAAAGTAGGCTTTGACCCAATCTATGGAGCTAGACCACTAAAAAGAGCACTCTATGAAGCCATAGAAGATAGACTAGCAGAGATGATACTAGAAGACAGACTAAGTGAAGGCTCAAAGGTAGTCTTTGATGAGGAGAATGGAGAGATGGTAGAGAGGGTTTCTTAAGCCCTCTTTTGCCTTAGTGCTTTAATCCATAAAGTAACAAAATTTTGATACAATTAACAATCCTGATTGGGCTGCTTTTGTAACCCCTATTTAAGGGCGCAACTTCACTTTGTTCTTAATCTCTCTTGTGGTTATGAAAGATTCTACTAACTAGATAGGTGTAGTATTATGAAAATATTTCTCACATTGTTACTTTTCGTAACTTTTAGTACTCTTCATGCAAAAGAGGTTGAAGTGGCTTTTTCTAGGACTACTCCACCATTTGTTCTTGTAGGGGGCGGTGGAATATCTTATGATATTATCAAAGAGTCTTTAGCATACAAAAACCACAGTGTAAAGCCAGTCTATGTCAACATCGCAAGAGGCGTGGAGATGTTTAGAAACGGTGCAGTGGATGCAAACTCACTTCTACAAGATGATGGGAGTGTGGAAGGGTTTTATTCAGATTTTTTTATCACTTACCAAAACTGCGTTTTCACACTCAAAAACTCAAAAGTAGAGATAAAAAATATAGAAGATATAAAAAACTACCACACCATAGGCTTTCAAAACGCAACAGAGTATTTAGGTAGTGATTTTGGCAAGGTAGCAAAAAGTGCAGATGCTAAATATAGTGAGTTGGCTGATCAAAAAAAGCAGGTACTAATGCTTTTTAAAAACCGAACTCAAGCTATAGTGATGGATAGGCAGATATTTAGATACTATAGAGCAATGCTTGAAAGTGAGGGGCAGATAAAAGATGATAAAGAGGTAGTAGAAAACTGTCTCTTTGAGCCTTCAAGGTATCAAGTTATTTTCAAAGATAAGGAAATTAGGGATGATTTTAATGAGGGGCTTAAGATTATCAGAAAAAGCGGAAAATACGATAAAATTATAGAGAGATATGAAACACTCATGTTTTCAGAAAAACACAAATAAAAATCATGAGTGTTTCATTAGAGCAACGCCCGAGGAGCAAAGCGACGACAACTCCGCAGAACAGAGTTCGAGGACAAAGTTGCGAGGGCACTCCGCCGAGGAGAACTCAGCGTTAGCGTAGCTCTTAGGAATTCACTTCCTAAGAGCGTATAAATAATCGACTAAAAGGAGATTTATAGTTGAAAAGACCATTTTTGAAAGTGAATAATCCAATTGAAATATAGATCAATATCTTGGAAATTGCTCCAATACATACTAGTCACATATATTGTTATAACCATCCTAGTAGCAGGTGTGTACTTTTTTATTACCTTCAATGAGGCTAAAAAGAGTGCAGACAGTGAGCTTAAAAACATAGCAGAGGTTTTTGAGCCCTCACTAAAAAGTGCTATCTGGCAGCTAGATAGTGAACAAGTAGAATCAGTTGGTAAAAGTATGCTCAATATGATACCTATCTATGAAGTGAGTATCATCAATAGTAGTGGTGAGAGACTTTTTGAAAAAAGCGAAAGTGGGTTTATAAAAAGTGATGATGACTTCTCCTACTCTTTTGATGTAGTATATAACTATGAAGGAGAGGATATTCACTTAGCAAGAGTGAATATGGTATCAAGTAGTAAAGCAGTGTTTGAACATGTAAACAGGGAGCTTTTTGTGGCTGTACTGACTATTTTGTTGCAGGCTCTTGGTCTGGCTTTTTTGTTTTTTGTAGTGTTTAAAAAACATCTAAAAACCCCTCTTGATAGTCTAAGATTTCAGCTATCACAAATAAAAGGGAGTGATAGATTCTCCAAAAGATTAGATGTGGAGTTTAATGAGAGAAATGAGCTAGCACTTCTTCAAGATAGGTTTAATGAGCTAATAGAGCATATACGAAAAGAGGAGTCACTAAGACTTGAGATGATTAGTGAGCAAAAGCAGAGGCTTGAAGTTGAGGTTTTGAGAAGAACTAAAGAGCTTGCAATAAATGAAGAGAGATTAAGACTAATATCTGAAAACACTAGTGAGGTGTTTTGGCTAAGAGATGCAAAAAATGAGAAAATACTCTTTATAAATAGTGCTTATGAGAAGGTATGGGGAAGAAGTTGTCAAAGTCTATATGATAATCCAAACTCCTTTATAGAGTCCATCATAGATGAAGATAAGCCTAAAGTCTTTCAAGAGTATGAGAACTACCTTGAAACAGGCGTATTTAACCTAGAATATAGGATAAAAAGACCAGATGGTAAAGTAGTCTGGGTTCAAGTAAAGTCATCAATTATCACAGATAGTAATAATAACATCATAGGACACACTGGGGTTGCTGTAGATATTACAAAGAACAAAGAGGCTCAACAAGAGATAGAAAAAAGTGAAAAAATGCTAAAGGCGATTTATGATGTAATACCAGTTGGTATCTCTGTAAATGATAAGAATGGCTATACAATAGACTGCAACAAAGCTTCTGAGAAGATTCTGGGTGTTACAAAAGAGGAGCATCTAACAAGAAACTACACAGGAGAAGAGTGGAAAATAGTACGAAGTGATCTAACCCCAATGCCACTAGAGGAATATCCAGTATCAAAAGCACTAAAAGAACAAAAAGCGGTTTATGATGTAGAGATGGGTGTAGTTAAACAAGATGGTAGCATAGTCTGGATTCTGGTAAATGCTATGCCCGTTGATAATCCAAATATAGGACTTGTAGTAGCATATATAGACATTACTGAGGTAAAAGCTAAAACAAAAGAGCTAGAGATAGCCAAAACCAAAGCAGAGGAAGCAAATGTAGCTAAGTCCCAATTCTTAGCTAATATGTCTCATGAGATACGAACCCCTATGAATGCTATTATAGGACTTGGTGAGATACTAGAAGATATGGTTGATAAACCAAAAGAGATAGATATGCTCCACAAGCTAAACAGCTCTTCAAAAATGCTACTAGGTATCATAAATGACATACTAGACTACTCAAAGCTAGAGGCCGGAAAGCTTGAGTTGGAGTATAGTGCCTTTTATATTGAGAAGATTTTGTCTCAGCTAAAAGTGATATTTGAGAGGAAGGTATCAGATAAAAACCTAGAACTATACTTCCACCTCAAAGGTGATATTCCAAATATGGTCTATGGGGATGAGCTACGACTTATGCAGGTGCTTACTAATCTCATCTCCAATGCTATTAAGTTTACAGATAGTGGTGAGATAATCTTCAAAATAGAGTTACTAAAAAACCACAATAATGAAAAAATAACTGTAAGATTTAGTGTTCAAGATAGTGGGATTGGGATGAGTGAAGAGCAGTTAGAGAGACTATTTAAGCCATTTTCTCAGGCTGATAGTACTACAACTAGGAAGTATGGAGGAACTGGACTAGGGCTTGTAATATCCAAAAACATCATTAGCGCTATGGGTGGAGAGATAGAGGTAGAGAGCAGTTATGGAGAGGGGAGTAGGTTTAGTTTTGAACTTGACTTTGATCTTGTATCTTGCAATTTGGAGAGAGATTATGAGAATGACTTCTTGCATAAGGTTTTGATAGTTGATGACCAAAAGATAGCTAGAGAGATACTAAAAGATATGCTAGGTCGCTTTAAATGCTCTTTTGATGAGGCAAGTAATGGGCTTGAGGCACTTGAATTCATCAAAAAAGCGGAGGTTGAAAAAAGCCCTTATGATATTTTGCTAATTGACTGGGATATGCCTCTACTAAATGGGGTAGATACCATCAAGCGCATAGAGAGTATGGCTAAGAGTGGTAAGATAGAGTCAAAAACTCCAACTATCTTCATGATAAGCACTCACTCAGAATATGATATAGAGTTTGAAGAGGTTGTGATAGATACTTTTATCTCCAAGCCAGTAACCCCCTCAGCCCTCTACAATGCCATAGTGGATGCTAAAGGAGGAACTAGCAAAAAGCATAGTAGCACCAAGCATGCCAAAAGCCTAAACCTAGAGAGTCTAACAATCCTCGTAGTAGAAGACAATGAAGTAAACCAAGAAGTAATCTCCCTAATGCTTAAAAAAGCTGGTATAACCATAGATATAGCAAATAATGGAAAAGAGGGAGTAGATAAATACCTAGCAGACAAAAGCAGATATGACCTAATACTTATGGATATACAGATGCCAATTATGAGTGGATATGAAGCAACTACCAAAATAAGAGAGAGTGGAAGCAGTATTCCAATAGTAGCCCTAAGTGCCGCAGCTACTATAGAAGACAAAGAAAAAGCCATAAAGTCAGGAATGAACGACCACTTAGCAAAACCAATAGACTCAAAAGAACTATACAAAATAATCTCCAAATACACCAAAAAAGAGATAGCAACAAACAAATCACAACAAACAGAGACAAAAAAAGAGGAGGTAGTATTAGACCTAGGACAACTTATGGAGTTTTTGGATAATGATAGAGAGTCTATTATAAGACTGTTTAAGTTGTTTATGAAAGATTTAGATAGTAAATATAACAATATAGTAGATGATGTAAGAAACAACAAAGATGCACAATCACAAATCCACTCACTAAAAGGCTCAAGTGGAAATCTAGGAGCTAAAAGACTAAGTAGTATATGCACTCAAATAAACACATCTCTAAAAAAGAACGAACCAATTGAGCAAGCAAAAATAGAAGAGCTAGCAAAAGCTATGGAACTAACTAAAGAGGCTTTAGAGTATGAAATATCACAAAAAGATAAAGAATAGATTGTGGGAGTAGAGAGCCTAGTTCAATCTGGACAAGAAATATCTAAAATAGTGAATCAAAAGCTAATTATTAATAAAATAGTTCTAACATAAACAAAAAGGGGGAATCATGACACCACATCCACTAGCAGGTAAAAAAGCTCCAACAAATATACTTGAGGACATTCCAACACTCATAAGTAGCTACTATTCACTAATTCCAAGCAGTGAAGAGGTTGATCATCAAGTAAGCTTTGGCACATCAGGACATAGAGGAAGCTCGCTGAATATAAGCTTCAATGAGAGCCATATACTAGCCATATCTCAAGCAGTTGTAGAGTATAGAAAGAGTGCAGGTATAGATGGAGTGCTTTTTTTAGGCAAAGATACGCATGGACTCTCAACCCCAGCTTTTATGAGTGCTATAGAGGTTTTTGCAGCAAATGGAGTAAATGTTTTCTATCAAGATGGATTCGGATACACTCCTACTCCTGTTATATCCTTCTCTATCCTAGAACAAAACAAAGTATCTCTATCAAAATCAGACGGTATAGTCATAACCCCATCTCACAACCCACCTAAAGACGGTGGCTTTAAATACAATCCACCAAGCGGTGGACCTGCTGGTGCTGAGGTAACTGACTTAATCCAAAAAAGAGCTAATGAAATCATAAAAGATGGACTTAAAGATGTAAAAAGAGTTCCATATCAAAGAGCTTTGAAGATGGAAAACATAAAAGCCTATGACTTCATCACCCCATATATCAGTGCTCTAAAAGAAGTAGTTGACTTAGAAGCCATAAAAAACTCTGGGATAAAGATAGGAGTAGACTGTCTAGGAGGCTCAGGACTTGCATACTGGGAGCCTATGGCTGAGATGTATGGACTTGATATGGAGGTTATTAACGGTTATGCTGATCCTACATTTGGGTTTATGCATGTAGATAAAGATGGCAAAATCCGTATGGACTGCTCAAGCCCTTTTGCCATGGAAGGACTTATAGAGCTAAAAGATAGATTTGATATAGCCTTTGGAAATGATGCTGATTATGATAGACATGGAATAGTGACAAAAGATGGTCTTATGAACCCTAACCACTACTTGAGTGTAGCTATTAACTATCTTTTTTCTAGCAGAAAGCAGTGGGGAAGTAGTGTAGCTATAGGAAAGACGCTAGTTTCAAGCTCTATGATAGATAGAGTAGCAAGTAGCTTAGGTAGAGAGCTAAGAGAGGTTCCAGTTGGGTTTAAGTGGTTTGTAGATGGACTTATAGATGGCTCTCTTGGTTTTGGAGGTGAGGAGAGTGCTGGGGCTAGCTTTTTGAGGTTTGATGGAAGCCCTTGGAGTACGGATAAAGATGGTATTATACTAGACCTTCTCTCAGCAGAGATAGTTGCTACTACGGGCAAAAGCCCTAGTGAGCACTATAGAGAGCTTGAAGCAAAGTTTGGCTCCCCTGTGTATAAAAGAGTAGATGCTCCCGCTAATAAAGAGCAAAAAGCAAAACTAAAGAGACTTAGTCCTGAGATGGTAAGTGCAAACATACTTGCAGGAGAGCCTATAGAAGCGAAGCTTACAAACGCTCCGGGCAACTCTGCTGCTATAGGTGGGCTAAAGGTAGTCACAAAAAATGGTTGGTTTGCAGCGCGTCCAAGTGGAACAGAGGATATATACAAAATCTACTCTGAAAGCTTCTTAGGAAAATCTCATCTAGAAAAAATACTAGATGAAGCACAATCAATAGTTACAGAAGCGCTTAAGTGAGATACTTAGGGATTTTTATACTATCTACTCTGACGCTTTTTGCACAGAGCTTTTGGGTGCAGGTTGCTGAGGATGGATATGAGTTTAGGGTAACCACTAACCAGAATACTCCCTGCCCATCTATAAAAGTAGATGGTAAGAGAGTGCAGAGTTCAACTAGATTTGAAGCTCAAAAAAGCTTCCAAACAAAAGTATGTAGCCACAAGCTAAATAACCCTAAAAAGATAGAGTATCAAAAAAGCGTAATAGATATACCTCAAAAACTAGAAAAAGTTGCCATAATAGGCGATACAGGCTGTAGAGTCAAAATCAAAAAAAACACACTAAATGACAAAAACTTGCAAGAGTGCAGTGACTCAAACAAATGGCCAGCCAAAAAAATAGCTAATTTCATAAAAAAACAGAACCCAGACTTGATTATCCATGTAGGTGACTATGTCTATAGAGAGATGTGTGAAAACCCACATATTTGTGATAAGTATGAGATAGGAGATTGGCACCTAGGAAAAGGATACAAGACTTGGGAAGCGGACTTCTTGGAGCCTTTTTCTGAGCTTCTAAGTAGCACTCCTTGGGTTTTTGTAAGAGGAAACCACGAAAACTGCAACAGAGAGTGGCTAGGATATAAAGCTATGCTTTCACCATATAGCTTTAGTGAGTGTAAAAAAAGTGATGATGGTTATTCACTTGCCAAAAACGCTACAGAAGAGCCATATAGCTTTAGTATAGGTAGTGATAGTTTTGTGGTATTTGACTCAGCGGGTGAAAACGACAGAAAGGCTAAGAGGGGGGATTATGAGAGATATCTAAAGTGGTTTGGAGAGTATAAAGGTAGGCTTCAAAACTCATGGCTTATCACACATAAGCCAGTCTACAACCTAAACTTCAACGCCCAAACCTCTCAAAGACAAGCTCTAGAGATGGCAAAAGTAGAAACTCCGCTTATTCTTAGCGGGCATATCCATATGTTTGAGTGGGTGAACTCAAGCCCTCTACAGATGATAGTTGGCAATAGTGGCACAAAGCTTGATGACTTCAAGAATAGACTTAGCAGACTCTATCCTGATAGTTTTTTGTATGGTGAGTTTGGCTATGTAGTGGCAACTCCTGCTAAAAACAAGCAAGAGTTTATACTATATGATGACAAAAACAGTGAAGT